>NZ_JBMIRQ010000122.1:0-316 GCF_049195265.1 Rhodococcus sp. MALMAid1271
ACCTCTCAGGCATCATGAACGGCGGATTTGCCTACCGTTCGCCCTACAGGCTTACACCAGTACAACCACTGACTGGCCCAGCTACCTTCCTGCGTCACCCCATCGCTTGGCTACTACCAGATCAGGTCCCACGCATCCACCACACGCATCACTCTCGAAAGAGATCAGTCACGCAGATTCAGGGTGGTTAGTGTCACTGATTCACCATGGGCGCGGTTACACGGGTACGGGAATATCAACCCGTTGTCCATCGGCTACGCCTGTCGGCCTCGTCTTAGGTCCCGACTCACCCTGGGCGGATTAACCTGGCCCAGGA
>NZ_JBMIRQ010000123.1:0-317 GCF_049195265.1 Rhodococcus sp. MALMAid1271
ACCTCTCAGGCATCATGAACGGCGGATTTGCCTACCGTTCGCCCTACAGGCTTACACCAGTACAACCACTGACTGGCCCAGCTACCTTCCTGCGTCACCCCATCGCTTGGCTACTACCAGATCAGGTCCCACGCATCCACCCGTCGTCGACATGCCCGAAGGCACACGATCAACAGGATTCAGGGTGGTTAGTGTCACTGATTCACCATGGGCGCGGTTACACGGGTACGGGAATATCAACCCGTTGTCCATCGGCTACGCCTGTCGGCCTCGTCTTAGGTCCCGACTCACCCTGGGCGGATTAACCTGGCCCAGGA
>NZ_JBMIRQ010000124.1:0-1162 GCF_049195265.1 Rhodococcus sp. MALMAid1271
TTGCGGGTGATGACGGTGATCTTGCCGACGGTCGCTTCACCGTAGGCGTAGAGCAGTTTCGCACCGCGCCGGATGATGCCGTTGTATTCCTGGTCGGTGCCGGGCAGGAACCCGGGCACATCGACCAGGGTGATGATCGGAACGTTGAAGCAGTCGCAGGTCCGGACGAACCGGGCGGCTTTCTCGGCGGCGTCGATATCGAGGGTGCCGGCGAACTGGGTGGGCTGGTTGGCCACGATCCCCACCGAGCGGCCGTCGATGCGCCCGAACCCGACGATGATGTTGCGGGCCCGACCCTGCTGGACTTCGAGGAATTCGTCGTCGTCGAGGATCCGGGTGATGACCTCGTGCATGTCGTACGGGGTGTTCGGCGAGTCCGGGATCAGCGTGTCCAGTTCGAGGTCCTCGGCGGTGAGGTTGTCGGCGATCGCCCCCGCGATCGGATCCGACGCCGCGGTCCGGGGCGCGTCGGCGCGATTGTTGCTCGGCAGATACGACAGCAGATCCCGGACGTAATCCAACGCATCGTGCTCACCGGAGGCGACGTAATGAGCGACACCGGACTTTTCCATGTGCGTGTGTGCACCACCGAGCTCTTCCATGGTGACGTTCTCGCCGGTGACGGTTTTGATCACATCGGGACCGGTGACGAACATCTGGCTCGTGCCGTCGACCATCACCACGAAATCGGTCAGCGCCGGCGAATACACATGCCCGCCCGCGGCCGGGCCCATGATCACCGAGATCTGCGGGATCACCCCCGACGCGCGGACATTGCGGTGGAAGATCTCCCCGTACAACCCGAGCGAGACGACCCCTTCCTGGATGCGGGCTCCGGCTCCCTCGTTGATCCCGACCAACGGGCGACCGGTCTTGATCGCCAGATCCATCACCTTGACGATCTTCTCACCGTAGATTTCCCCGAGCGAGCCACCGAACACGGTCGCATCCTGGGAGAACACGCACACATCACGGCCGTCGACGGTGCCGTACCCGGTGACCACACCATCACCGAACGGCCGGTTCTCACCCAACCCGAAATTCACCGAACGATGCCGAGCCAACGCATCGAGCTCGACGAACGACCCCTCGTCGAGCAACGCCGTGATCCGCTCCCGCGCCGTCAACTTGCCCTTCGCGTGGACCCTGTCCACCGCCGCCT
>NZ_JBMIRQ010000087.1:0-98113 GCF_049195265.1 Rhodococcus sp. MALMAid1271
GCCCCTTCGGGGTGAGCAAGGCATTAGCGTGTGACACGAGGACCTCTCGGTTGTCGGTGCAGTTGTGGTAACCACACCGATACCGGAGGTCCTCACCTATCTGTCGCTGCCACGCCGTCCACAACGTCCCTGCTCATTACATCTAGCCCTGCCCCCGCCCCCGCCCCCCGCTTTCCGCGTGAATGGACCACTGAATACGTCTGGGCAGTGCAGTGGTCCATCCACTCGGATACCGGCGGAAGGTGAATAGACCATTGCATACGTCTCGACGGTGCAGTGGTCCATTCACGCGAGTGGGGCGGGCGGTCCGGTCGCGGGCGGGTGGGGCCGGAACTACAGCGGCATTGCCCACATCGAGCTCGATCGCTCCTTCAATTCGGTGCAGTTCGCGTGCAGGGCGCTCGCCCGCTGGTAAAACGTCTGCAGCGGCGCAGCGGGTGGAGCGGCCTTCGGTGCCGGGGCCGCCGGGAGATCGCTGAGTTCGAGCGCGGCGTCAAGGGCTTCCTCTGCCTCGATGCGTCGGGTACGTGCCAGGTTCGACAGCGCGAGCTGGTGAATGGTTACCCGATCGCCGGGCGTGGAGTCCATCGCGGCCAATCGGGCAACCGAGGCGTCGAGATCGTAGACCTTCGAGGCCAGCTGATAGATGCTGGGACGCTCGAGTTCTGCGTCCACCAGGCCCGGCGCGGCCACGGTGCGCCTCGAAGTCACGGGTTTCGTCGACTTCTCGGGCTTGTCGGGCATCGTGGTCTTCGCTGCCGACGGTCTTTCCAGTAGCTGCTCGAGTTCTGCCACCTCCCGGTTTGCCACTTCTCGGTTCGATGCGGTGTCCTTGGCGGGAGCAACGAAAGGCACGATCGGCTCGAACGGGATGGTCGCAGAGCTCGTCGCCGATGCCCGCTTCTTCGACGGGATCAAGACTGCCACGATCACGGCGCCGACTCCGAACACCACCGCCGCCACCACCGAGGTGTGCGCCACCGCAGTCCCGAACGCAGCGACAGCGTTGGCTTCCAGGTTGTCGGCGAACCCGCTGAGGAAGGCGTTCTGTTCACGAATGATGTCGGACACGATCACTGCGCCTGCGAGCGAATCCTGCGAAGCAGCAAGCCCTTCCGCGGCTTGTCCGGTGTACTGGCCGTTCGGCTGCTTACCGGGGAAGGTCTGCAGAAATCCGTCGATCCCGTGGCGATACGACGCTGCCAGCACCGACCCGAGTACCGCGATGCCCAGAGATCCGCCGAGCTCGAGAGCGGTGTCGTTGAGGCCGCCACCCACGCCGAGCTTGCTGTCCGGAAACTCGCCCATGATGGCATCGGTACAGGGCGAGACGGACAGTCCGATTGCCAGGCCGAGCATGCTCAATGCGGGCAGGAAGTCGTTGTATGTTGCCGACGGGTCGATCCCGATGAGCGAGACGACCGACAGCGTCCCCACGATCATCCCCGCCGTCACCGTGACGCGTGGTCCGAGCTTGGGTGTGAGCCACATCGTGATTCCGGATCCGACGAACACCGCTCCGGCCAGCGGCAGCAGATGCACGCCCGTCGACACCGGCCCGTAGCCGAGAGCGAATTGAAGATACTGGGCGACGAAGTAGATAGCGCCGAACGTGACGAGAAAGAACACCAGCACCGCGAGGGTCGCACCACTGAGGATGCGGGAGGAAAACCTTCGTACGTCGAGCAGCGGATTGGGATGTCGCAGTTCCCATCCGACGAATCCCAGAACCGACAGCAGTCCGACGAGACCGAAATACAACGGCCCGACGGTCCAGCCGAAGTGCATCCCCTCGATGATGGCGTAGACGATGGTCGACACGGCCAGCACCGACAACAATCCGCCGATCCAATCGATCGGTCCCGGAGCGACGGCCCGCGACGGCGGAACCAGAACGACGGCTCCGACAACGGCCGACAATGCAATCGGCACGTTGATCAAGAATGTCGAGTGCCAACTGAAGCTCTCGAGGAGCCAGCCGGCGAGGAGCGGACCGGCGGCGATCGCAAGTCCGGAGGTGGCAGCCCACACGGTGACAGCGGTGGCGCGTTCCCGCTTCGGGAACGTGGCGACCAACAGCGACAAGGTCGCGGGCATGACGATGGCGGCGGCCACACCCATGACGATGCGCGCCAGGATGACGCCGACCGTGGCCTCGGTGAGTGCCCCCGCGATCGACCCCGCCACGAAGACGATCAAGCCGAGGATCAGCGCCCCGCGGCGGCTGTAGCGGTCGCCGATCACGCCACACAGCAGCATCAGCGATGCGTACGGGACGGTGTAACCGTCGATCACCCACTGCAGGTCGCTACTGGACAGGCGCAGGTCGAGTGTCATCGACGGGGCTGCAACCAGCAGCGAGGTATTGGCCATCACCACGATCAGCAGGCTCAGGCACAGCACTACCAGCGCCGACCAGCGTCGCGGATACGGCCTGCGCATATCTTCGACAGGCGTCATCGCAAGTAACGTCATTGTGTTCCCCCCCATTGGCACGGTGCGACACACCTTGCACAGTGCTGTGCAGCTTAAGAATGATCGTCTAAGATCCGCAATCTTTTGTGGCGGCAACCACACTCTGCGTCCGCGATCGTGCTAGATGTTGAATCGTGCGCAAGACGACGGAGTCCAGGTCGAGTACACGGGATGCCGCAGCGCCGCCCGTGCAACGACGCGACGCTCGGTCGAACCGAGCGAGAATTCTCGATGTGGCACAAAGGGTCTTGGCAGACAATCCGGATGCAACCATCAACGACGTTGCTGCCGCGGCAGGGGTGGTCCGGCGAACGGTGTACGCCCACTTCGCATCGCGGGAGGCGTTGATCGACGGTATCGCGTTGGAAGCAGTGGAACGCATCTCGGCGGCCCTCGCCCGCGTTCCGGCTGCGGACGAATCGGCGGTGACGGTGTTCGTGCGGCAGACGCTGGCCCTGACCCGCGTCGGCGATCAGTACCGCCTACTCCTTGCGGTTGCGCGAACAGATCTGGGTCACAACGGTATTCACGATCTTCTCGCACCGATGCGAGAGTCGGCAGCCGCTGTCATCCGGCGCGGCCAGCGCGAGGGTGTGTTCTCGTCGTATCAGAACGCGGACGTGCTCATCCTCAACATCGAGGCCATCGCCCTGTCGATTCTCGACGCCACCAATGCCGCATTACTCACCGATCCGGCCGGTGCCACAACGACATCGAGTCTGGTGTTGCTGGGCATCGCCCCGGACGAGGCCGAACGCATCGTGGCAGACATCCGAGCCTCCGACTCTCCTACTCGGGCCCTCTGACCGACCCGGGCCACTTCGAAACGACGAATGCCCCGCTCGATGTGCATACTGCACCGAGCGGGGCATGTCGGTCGAGTGACGGCCGAAGCCGAACGATCAGGGGGCGGGGACGAATCCTGCGCCGAGTCCGTTGCCCTGATCGACATTGCGAAGGATCGCGTCGAAGTTGGTGCCGACCTCGGGGCCGAAGCACGCCACACCGAGGTAGGCGTTGACCATTCCCACGAGCGTGTTGCCGACGACGACCGGGCTGCCCGAGTCGCCTTCTACGACGCACAGCTGAGCCCACGTCTCCTGTGACTGCAGGATGTCGCCGTACGCGAGGCCGCAGGTGTTGCCCGTGGTGCGGCCTTCCTTGCAGACGATGTTCGGGAACCCGGTGGGCGGGCCGACCTGAGAGATGGTCACATTGCCGACGCGGTTGATCGGTGCGACCTTGTCACGCTGGAATTCGATGACCGCGTAGTCGTACTCCGGGTTGGAGAACGCGATTCGGCCGACCTCGCCGAGGGAGGTGTCGTACTCGGGAACGATGGAATCGCCTGCGCGCCCACAGTGGCCGGCGGTGAAGCCGACGAGATTTCCACTGCGATCGTTACCGATCGTCGTCAGCGTGCACTCGGCCTGACCTCCGACGATGATCCCCGAGCCGCCGCCGAGAGCAGCTGGAGCGGCCGCGGATGCGGTCCCCACGCCGACGCTGGCTACGACTGCAGCCGCCCCCACGACGACGAGCATGAATTTCTTGAACATGTACTCCCTCTCAGCGGTGTCGGCAGAACAGTAGCAACAACAGGTGTACTTATACGAGCGAGTAGCTCATACGTCCTGCTCGAGCGCGGCAAGCGTGGTGCGCGCTTCTTCCAGTTGCCTGCTCAGTTCTGCAACGCGGACCGCTGCCTCCTCGCGCGCGTGCGAGATGACGGCTTCGACGGCATCCCGAGCGGTGGGATCGCCCAACTCGCGGACGGCGCGGCTGACCGACTCGGGGCTGACCGGCTGCGCCTTGGTTGGCCGCTTCGCGCCGTGGGTGACGGTGACCGACCAATCGTTGTCGGGCCCGGCATGAATGGTGACACTGACTCCGCTCGGAGCCTTCTTGGCTCGACGCGCAGTCTCGCGGCGGGGAGTCTGCGGTGGCGTCTGCACGGCCGTGCTCGCTCCGGGGGCAGTCTTTCGTGCCGCTGCACGCGGCTTGTCCTCCACCGGTACGGCCCGGCTGTCCGCCGAGACAGCCTTCGGTTGCGCCGTCACGGACGCCGCGGTGCGCGTTGATTGCGGTGGCGTCGACACGGCCGCCACTTTCTTGGCGGGCACCCTCTTGGCCGGCGCGGCAGGGGTTGCCGCGTTGCGCGTGATCCGCAGTTCCTCGGCCTCGTAGGGCAATTCGTCATTGACACCCTTCGGACTGATGGTGACCGTCGTGCCGTCGATCGACACCACCTTCGCCGACGTTCCTTCTGGTAGGCCGAGGCTGGGGTTCGGTTCGCGGAGATACACAGTGGCCCGGCGGCCATCGGCGAGAGCCGCGGCGAGTGTCGCCAGATTCTCGGGCGTCAACGAATCGTGCGCGGCGCGCCCACGAGGTGGCATCGAAAACCGGCCTTTCTCGAAAGTGTTTGCGAATACTCTCGCACAGATGGGCAGGCAATGTCATTGCCCGGGTCACGACAGAATCGGTGCCGGCGTGCAGAGGCGGCGAACGGCCCCGAGGAGAGAAGCGATCCTCCGGGAATGGAGCGGCGGAAATCGCCTGCGTCGACCCGGTTCAGCGGTGGGAAGGCGCGACTCGACCGATGCACGGTTCTCGGATTCACCGAGCGAGGCTTTGCGAGATTCCACGTCGGCCAAGTAAATGTAACCAAAAGTAACTGTTACTTGGATTCACACTTAGATTTGGTGGGCGATACGACCGATGAAATCGACTGTATACGACAGCCTTCCCGAGCGCCCTACGAGTCCACTCGACGTGACATCGACTCCCGAGTACCCGCGAGTAGCCGTCCGCAACAGCACCGAAGATTTCGCCTCCGGGCCACCTCGCCGAACCACCCTCGCGGCCGGTATCTCCCGCGTAGCCTGGCGACGTGCCTTGTTGTGGAGGTACGGAACAGGAGCCTCGATGTACCACCTCGACGCGAACGAGCAATCACTGAGCGACGGGTCGCACGTATATCTACTCGACGCCACATCCACCCTCGAGGTTCAGGCACTGAATCAGTGGATCGACGCCACCACACCCGAAGGGCAACCGCGCCCGCCCTCGGTGGTGCTCACCGGTGAGGCGAGAACCTCACTGTCGGACAGTGTCCGCGGGTACGCCGACGATCCCCTGCTGATCCCTCTGCGCGTCACATTGTCCGACCGCAAGAGCGGCATCCTGCACCGCATCTTCGCGCCCCGAGGTCGTTCCAAGCCCACGCAGGTGTGGCAGCGTTGGGTAGCCGGCGACGATCCCGATCATTCCGCGGTTCTGGTCGGCGAACCGGCAACCCTCAGCGATCTGAAGGAACGGTTCGAGCGCGGCGGTGGCACCTCGTTGTCGTCGTTCATCCTGCGTCAGGCCAGTCTGGCACTGGACAAGGCCGAGCGAGGCGTCATCGGCTCGGAGTACAAGATTCCGCGATTCGTCGTCGAGGACATGACGGAGCAGAAGAAGTTCCACGACGGCATCACCGCACTCGCGGACGAAGTGGGCCAGGACCGGGACGCGGTCGACACACGCGTCAACGAGATCCTCGGCGAGATGGTGGCCACCGAGACCCGCCGGGCAGTGGAGATGTGGGGAACGCTCGGCGCGTACTTCTCCCGGGCCTACAAAGTCGACGTCGATCGGGCTCAGTTGCAGAAGGTCCGCGATCTGAACAAGAACTATCCGTTGGTGTTTCTGCCCAATCACCGTTCCTATCTCGATCCGCTGGTGCTACGTCCTGCCCTGTTGGCCGAGGGTCTGCCACTCAATCACGTCATGGGCGGCATCAATGTCGGCTTCTGGCCGTTGGGTCCCATCGCCAAACGCAGTGGCGTCGTACTCATTCAACGCAAGTTCTCCGACGCGATCTACAAGTGGACGCTGCGGCAGTACATGAGCTTTCTGCTGAGCAAACGGTTCAACCTCGAGTGGTACATCGAGGGTGGCCGCAGTCGTACCGGAAAGCTCCGCCCGCCCAGGTTCGGCCTGCTGACCTATTTGGTCGACGCCCTCGAGTCGAGCGACGCCGAGGACGTCTATCTGGTTCCGACGTCCATCACCTACGACCGTCTGCACGAGGTCGGCGCGATGGCCGAGGAATCACACGGCGCGAAGAAACAGGCCGAGGGAATCCGGATGGCCATCGGATACATCCGCGCGCAGGGAACGTTGCGCGGCAACGTGTATCTCAATTTCGGCGAGCCGATGTCGGTGGCCTCGATCGTCGCCGAGAACACCGACAAACGAGTGGCCGTGCAGAAGATCGCGTTGGGTGTGTCCCACGCGATCAACGACGCGACCCCGGTCACTCCGGCCGCGCTGGTCACCATGGCACTGTTGGGTATCGAGGACCGCGCCCTCAACGTCAACGAGATGTGGGCCATCATCGCCCCACTCGCCCGCTACATCAAGCGTCGAAATCTGCCCACCGCAGGAGGCGTCGACGTCTCCGACCTCGATGTGGTGCGCTCGGCCGTCATCGCTCAGGTCAACGCCAACGTCGTCAAACGATTCGACGACGGCCCCGAGCCGCTGTTCCATCTGGCCCAGGACAAGCACCTGGTAGCAGCGTTCTTCCGCAACAACGCTATTCACTTCTTCGTCATGCGCGCCATCGGGGAACTGGTGGTGCTGCCGACAGCCGGCGATTCGGCCCCCCTGACACAGGACACGCTGTGGCAGTCGGCATTGCAGCTACGCGATCTGCTCAAGTTCGAATTCTTCTTCGGCGACAAGAAGGACTTCGGCGAACGACTCGAATCCGAGGTCGATCTGATCGATCCGGACTGGCGAGCCAAGATAAGCGATCCCGATTATGCTGCGCAGCAACTCCAGTCGCAGGATCTCCATCTCGCGCACCGAGTACTACAGCCGATCTTCGAGGCGTATCAGGTGGTGGCCGATCAGCTGATGCTGCTGCCTCAGAGCTCCGAATTCGACAAACCGAAGTTCATCGCCGAGTGCCTCGGTGCCGCACAGGCCAGGAGGCTTCGCCAACAACTCGATCACAGCGAGGCCATCTCCGGCGAATTGTTCGATACGGCACTGCAATTGGCCGATAATCGCGATCTCATCGATTCCACCTCCGACGGTATCGCCCGCCGCCGCAGGGAGTTCGCACTCGAGATCGACGAATGGGCCCGCAAAGTCCGCATCATTCGCGACATGGCCCATCGCATGCTGAATGAAGTCGAACCCCTCCAGGCTACCGAGGAGACCAATTCATGACTCAGTTCGACGATCGGCTGATCGCGATCGCCGCAGCACCACCCGGCCGAGACACCGTCGCATTCTTCGATCTCGACGGCACGCTGATCAATGGGTTCTCGGCCCGCGCAGTGTTTCTCGAACGCCTCAAAACGCTCGACGTCACCGTCAAGGAACTGTGGGAGATCTCGAGCGCCGTCGTCGAGATGCGCATGCGTAACTCACCCGTCGACAACCTGATGGGCAAAGCCGTCCGCGGCCTCGAAGGCCGCCGAGAAGCAGACCTGATGGAGCAGGCATACACCCTGTTCCGCAACGAAATCGCCCCGATGATCTACCCACAGGCCCGCGCGCTCGTCGAAGCTCACCGGCACGCGGGTCATCGATTGGTGATGGCCACCTCGGCCACGCCGTACCAGGCCATCCCGGTGCAGCAAGACATGATGTTCGAAGAACTGCTGTGCACCACCCCCGTCGTCACCGACGGAATTCTCACCGGCGATCTGGTCGGCGAATCACTGTGGGGTCCACGCAAAGCGCAGGCGGCGATCGACTACGCCGAGCGGGAGGGCATCGAGTTGGCGGGTTGCTTCGCATACTCCAACGGCGGTGAGGACGTGCCGCTGCTCGAGGCCGTCGGTCGACCCGTCGCCCTCAACCCCGATCCGGAACTGCAGCGCTACGCGGCGAAGAAGAACTGGCCGTCGCTGACGTTGGACAAGCCGAAACGCGGTACCGATCTCACCTCCGCCGTCCGGAGCTCGGCCGCTCTGGGTTCGGTACTGGCCAGCGCATCGATCGGCCTCGGGCTCGGAATTCTGACGCGGAGCCGCCGCACCGGCGCGAACATCACCAGCACCATCGCACCGGACATCGCTTTGACCATCGCCGGTGTCAAGCTCGACGTCACCGGCACGGAGAATGCGTGGTCGGCTCGGCCCGCAGTATTCATGTTCAATCACCAGAGCACCGCGGACTCCATCATCGTCACATCGATCCTTCGCCGCGACATCACGGCCGTGGCCAAACGCGAACTCGAACGCGATCCGCGGTTCGCGCTGCTGGGCAGGATGTTCGACGTCGCATACGTCGATCGTGGTGATCCCTCACAAGCGCGAGAGGCGATGCTGCCCGCCATCGAGAAGTTGCACAGTGGCATTTCCGTGGCCATCGCGCCCGAGGGAACGCGAATGCCGACCTCGCGTCTGGGCCGGTTCAAGAAGGGCGGCTTCCACCTGGCAATGCAGGCAGGTGTACCGATCGTTCCCATCGTCATCCACAATGCAGGGGACGTGATGTGGAAAAAGGATTTCACCGTCCATTCCGGTACCGTCAAGGTCACCGTCGGCGAGCCCATTCCCACCACGGATTGGATACCCGACAAGATCGACGCCTACGTCGACGATGTCCGTTCCTATTTCGACAGAACGTTGGGATATGCCTGAGAATCAGATCAACTCGGTGGTGCAAGCGGAGATCGAACACAATCTCCTGGGCGGCACACCGAAGTACAACCGCGCCGACATCGTCGAGAAGTCGGGACTGCCCCTCGAGCGCGTCATCGCCCTGTGGATCGGCATGGGCTTTCCGATCCACACCGATACCGAGGCCGTGGTGTACACCGACGCCGATCTCGAGGCGCTCGAGCTGATCACCGGTCTTTCCGAGCAGAAGGTCATCAAGCCCGAAATGGAGGTCGCGATCGCCCGCACGCTCGGACAGTCGATGTCCAGGCTCGCGGAATGGCAAGTGGGCGTTGTGAACTCTCACATCCTCGAGCGCATCACCAACAGCGACGAGGACAAGAACGACATCGCCGCGATCCGGCGCAACGCCCGAGACATCGCAGCCGAGACGGTACCCACCCTCGAAGCCCTCCAGGCCTATACCTGGCGCAGGCATCTGGCCGCGGCCGCCGGGCGCTCCATCGCCGCTCCCGACGACACCGCCGACAGCCCCACCATGGCTGTCGGTTTCGCAGACATGGTCGGCTACACCAGCCTGACCCGTCGACTCGACATCGGCGAGCTGACGACGCTGCTCGAGGAATTCGAGTCCCTGGCCACCAACATCATCGCCCGTGGACGGGGTTCGGTGATCAAGAACGTCGGCGACGAGGTGATGTTCAGCGCGCAGACTCCCGAGGACGCCGCTCACATCGCTCTCGACCTGCAGGACGCCTTCGCCGAACAAGAGGACATGCCAGACCTGCGCGTCGGGCTGGCGTGGGGGCCGGTCCTGGCCCGATACGGCGACCTGTACGGATCGGTGGTCAATATCGCTGCACGCCTTACCAGTTCGGCCAATCCAGGGACGACACTCGTCGATACCGTGTTGACCGAGGAACTGCGCCACGACTCCGAGTTCTATCTCAAATCGATTCGTTCACTGCGGGTCAAGGGTTTCCACAAGCTCAAGCCGCATGCCTTGCGTCGAAACAAGCGCGGAAGTCAACGAAGCGAGGAGTAGAAGTCCACGTGTCTGCGCGCGGCCTCGTCCCAGGTGAGACTGTGCGCCAGCAACAACCCCGGTGTCGGATCGGGTGGCTCGACCAACGCACGTTCGATCTCGATCGCCATCGACTCCACCGATGATGCGTACGTGACACTGTCTGCGAATACTTCTCGCAGTACCGGCAGATCTCGGGCGACCACGGGGGTCGACGCAGCGAGCGCCTCCATGGCGGCAAGTCCGAAGCCCTCCTTCGTGGAGAAGAACGGCAACACTGCGGCCTGGGCGACGAGGTGCGGCAACTCGTCGTCGTCGACGGTACCGAGTATCACCGGTTCGACTCCCAATTCCCTTGCACGACGGTCGAACTCCGCTCGGTACTCGCGATAGTCGAACAGCGTCTCGCCGCCCGCGAACACCAACTGCAGCTCCCCGGTGCCTGCGTCCGACCGCACCCGAGCGAATGCGTCGAGCAGATCGAGGCTGCCCTTGCGTGGCTCGATCCCGCCCACCGCCACCACGTAGCGACCGAGCTGGGCGCTCCAGTGGGAGCGTCCCGATCGCGCGGCCGCCGCGAATCGTTCGGCGTCGACCCCGTTGGGGATCACCGTGGGCTCCACACCCCATCCGCGCCGAACATCGTTCGCCACCGCTGCCGAGACGCAGATGCGCGCATACGGCACCGTGATCGCCCGCTCGTGGCACGCCGCCAGCTCGGGGGTGGTGAACTCGTCGAGGTGATGGATGGTTCTGACGCATCGGCCCACGGCATTGGCCGAGATGCAGTCCTGGGCATGAACGATGTCGTACTCGTCCGGTGTGAAGGCATGTCGCAGCACTGCGATCGATCGTAGGATCCGTTCGCCTACGCTCTCACCATCGCGGTGCTCGAACGCCACCATGCGCACGTCCACGGCCGGGTCCACCGGACGGAAGAACGCGCTGTCACCGCCTCGGCCGAGAGACCACACCGCGACGTCCTGCTCGGAGCGCGCCAGTGCCTCGGCCAACGCCAGGGTGTGCACCACTCCGCCGCGTGGCTTGGAGGAGTACGTGAGCAAGGCGATCTTCACTGATCCGGCTTCTCCTGCAACAGGTTCGGGTAGGCATCCACGCGGCGTTCGGCGAGGTGATGCAGACCCCGCCTGGCACGGTCCACCTCGGCGTCGACGTCGATGTCGTGCACGGCCAGGCCACCTTTCGACCAGGTCTTCGCCAGGACGTCACCGCCGGGCCCGACGATCTTCGCCTGCCCCAGAAACCGCAGAGATCCCATCACCCCGGTCTGATTGGACGACACCAGCACCACCTGATTCTCGGCGGCTCGGGCGGCGTCGTACAGATCGAACAGTCGGGACTGCCGATCATTGGGCAGCGAGGACGCGCGATCGGTGACGCTCGCCGGCCATGCCGACAGCGCCGCAATGATTCTCGCACCATCGAGCGCCAGTGCTCGCGCCGATTCGGGAAACGTCTTGTCGTAGTCGATCAGCATGCCCATCCGCCCGACCGGAGTGTCGAAGGCCTCGAAGCGATCTCCGGCGGCGTAGGCGAGCGACTCGCCGAGCGGTTGATGCACCTTACGGTGACTGCCCAGGATCCCGTCGCCGGTCAGGCAGGCAGCAGCGTTGTACCGCAATCCTTTCGACAACTCGGTGTAGCCGATACAGATCGTCATATCACCGGCTGCCGCAATGATGGCACCCAGTTCCGGACCGTCCGGATCGAGAGCAGGCGGTAGTTCCGCCGGGTCAGGATCGCTGAGACTGTTGATGTAACCCCCGAGGGATGCGTCGGGCAACACCAACAGGTCGATGCCCTCCCGAGCCGCGCTGGAGATGATCGTGGTGATCTTCAGCACGGCCCGGTCGACGTCTCGGCCGAAATGCGCTGCCAGCGCACCGATCTTGATGGGGGCCACGATCAGTCAGGCCATCTGACTCTGCGGTTGCACTGAGTTTCTGGAGTGCGCCGCGCTGACCTCGAGTCCGATCTGATCGGCCAGGAAGGCGGCGTCCCTGGCAACCGAGGCGAAGCGTCCCGAACCCCACGTGTGCTGCCACGGTAGCCCCAGAAAGTACAGACCGGGGACGGCGGTGACCCCGCGGTTGTGAGTCGGATGCCCTTCGCCGTCGAACGCGCCGATCTCGAGCCACCGATAGTCGGTGCGGAAGCCCACCGACCACACGACTGCCCTGATCTCGCTCGTGGCGAGGTCGAGTTCGGTGGTCTCGGCATCGGGACGCCACACCGGCACATAGCGCTCCTCGGTGGGAGCGTTGATTCCCTCGCGCTCGATGTACGCGTCGATGTTGTCCTTGATGCTCTCGGCCACTCGATCTGCAGCATCGAGTGATGCCTCCAGAGTCGGTGCGAACCGCAGTACCCCGTTCTCGACGCCCAGCAGTCTGCCGTAGAGCTGCATCCCCTCGACGGCGAATGCGCGCAGGTCGATGTCACGACCACCGTCACGGCCGGTGACGTAGTGGTTGGTGTTCTCGCGTTTGCCGACGCCACCGGGTTGATCTTCGATGGAGACATCGTACGTTCCCATGTCGTGCAGCCAGGCGACACAGTCCCGGCCACGATAGAAACGAGCGACACGAGGCGCGGTACCTGCCACCAGGTGCACACGTCGACCGTCGAGATGCAGGTCTTCGGCGATCTGAGCACCCGACTGGCCCGTACCGACCACCAGCACGTCGCCGTCCGGGAACTGATGTGAGCCGCGGTAGTCGCTGGAGTGGATCTGGACGATCTCCGATGGCATCTTCTCGGCGAACCGCGGGATGACGGGGATGTGGTAACCACCCACCGCCACGACTATCTGCTCAGCGTGCATCGGACCCGCGGAGGTCTGTAGCTCGAAGCCGCCCTCTCGGCCCTGCCGTGCGGAAGTGACCGAAACATGTTCCAGCACCGGCGCATCGAAGCTCTCCGCATAGCGCCGCACGAAGGCATACACCTCGTCACGCTGCATGAATCCGTCGGGATCGTCTCCGTCGTAGGAGAATCCCGGCAGTGCGCACTGCCAATTCGGAGTCACCAGAGTGAAGTTGTCCCAGCGCGAATCCTTCCACTCGTGTGCCACGGTGTCGCGTTCGAGGACGACATGGTCGATGCCTCGCTGGGTCAGGTGCCAGCTGATGGACAGCCCTGCCTGGCCGCCGCCGATGACGATCACAGTGTGATGATCGGCTCCTCTGCTGCCGCTCATAGCAATTCAGCTCCCGACATGCTCAGCACTCGAACGGCACCGCGCTCGTACGAGGCACTGACGCCGTGAATTTCCGCCATCTGTTGCGCTGCCGAGGTGCACCGCATGCCGAACTTGGCGAGCACTCGATCGCTCGCGACCGTCAGCGCCTCCGAGGTTCGCTGCACGAACTCTGCCACCGGGTACTCCGCGCCGGGAGTCAGATAGTCGTGCATGACCAGTGACGGTGAGTAGCAGGACTGCTCGCGACCATCGGGCCACCGAACGACGAACGACATCTCAGGCATGGACCGCCTCCTTGGTGATGGTCCGGTAGACGGCGGGTCTGCGATCGCGCAGATTGAACATTCCGCCGCCACGTGCGGCACCGATGAGCCCGGCGACATCGACGGTTGCCGTGGCCAACCCGGGCTCCACACCCGTACCGGCGAGGATCTCTCCACCTGGCCCGACGATCTTCGCGCTGCAGACGAATCGCAGAGATCCGAAGGTGCCTGCCTGATTGGCAGCGACCCAGACTATCTGGTTCTCGAGGGCGCGAGCCCGGTCGTAGATGTCGAATCGCTGTTTCCAACGATCCTCCTCCATGTTCTCCACCGTCGCGGTGCGGGCTGTCGGCCATGCGGAGATCGACGCGACGATCTCGGCACCGTCGAGTGCCAGTTCTCGTGCAGCCTCGGGAAATCCCTTGTCGTAGCAGATCTGCATACCCATCCGGCCGACCGGAGTGTCGAACGCGGAGTAGCTCTCTCCCGCGTCGTAGCAGAGGTTTTCACCGAGCGGTTGATGCACCTTGCGGTACGAGCCGAGGATGCCGCTGCCGTCGACGGTCACTGCGGCGTTGTACCGGGTGTCTCCGTCCTTCTCGCAGAACCCGAACGTGATGACGGTGTCGCCCGCCATGTCGATGACGCGTCTGATCTCGGGACCGTCGAGTTCCAGCGCAGGCGGTAGAGCTCTGCGCCTGCGCTCACGCGATTCCTCGGTCTCGTCTCCGCCGCCGAGGCTCGGCAGATATCCGCCGAGGCAGGCCTCGGGCAGCACCAGCAGTTGGCTGCCGCGGTTGCGAGCTTCTTCGAGCAGTGCGGCGATAGTGGCGTACCCCTGTTCCATGTCGCGACCGAACTCGGCCGCGGCGACGGAAATGGTGACGGGCTTCGGGTGGGTGGTCATGCTTCTCCCAATCCGGTCACAGTGGATGTGACCGCGCGAGTGGTGATTCCATCGGGCCATCGCAGCGCGACACCCGGAATGTCGGTGAGCTCTCCGCAGACTGCGGACAGTGCAGGTCCTGACGGTGCGGTAGCTGCACCGGGACGGTCCGCGGTGATCATCGCGAACCCTGGAAAACACGTGATCCATTCGCCCATCGACGCGGCGTCCGGCTTCGGTATCGAGGCGATGTCCAGTACGGCACCCGTCCCGCTCGCCTCGGCGAGCATTCCGGTGGTACCGGCCAGCCCCGCCATCGAGACGTCCTTCGCGGCCTTGGGTGCGGCGCGGGAAACGAACGAGGCCATTGCCGTGAGTTCCTCGGTGTTCCGTCGCGAGGACGAATCCCATTGCTGACCATGGTATCCGCGTCGCCATTCGCCTTCGATGTCCGCGGTGAGCGTCAACAGATCTCCGACGCTTCCGCCGCCTGCCCGTATCGGTCGCGAGGTCCGCCCGAGTGCGGTGACCGACAGTGACGACGGCACCCCGGCCTGGGTGTGGCCGCCGAGCACCGGAACCTGCCATGCCGCAGACGCATCGGC
Source organism: Rhodococcus sp. MALMAid1271 (assembly GCF_049195265.1). NCBI lineage: Bacteria > Bacillati > Actinomycetota > Actinomycetes > Mycobacteriales > Nocardiaceae > Rhodococcus > Rhodococcus sp. MALMAid1271. The sequence continues at coordinate 15,106 of NZ_JBMIRQ010000087.1, forward strand.
GAGACCGCGGATGATGCGGGTCAGTCGACTCCGAGTCGGGGCTCCGACGGAATCGAGCATTCCGACAGCTTCTGCGCCCATCGCCGAGAGATCGTTCAGATTGACCAGCGCCGCGCACCAGCCGGCCCACTCGGGATCGCGATCGACCATGGAAGGGATGATGGCATCGCACGCGGCGATCATGTCGCTACCCGGCACCGGAACTCCGTCGTCGCCGCGAAAGCCTCTGGCCCCGAGTCCGAGTGGCTGCGCTCGCAGTGGTGCGAGCACCCCGGCGAGCATCGACTTGGTCGTCGAGACGAGCCGTTCGATGCGGTCGATCGGCCAGTACATCGCCACATGTGGGGTACCCGCCACCTCGACGTCGCCGCGCCTGACCCAACCGAGTCGAGTGAACAGTTGCTCACTGCGCTTCTGCACCGTCGCGTCGAAGCGAAGCACCCCGCGGCTCTCGGCATGTGCGCAGGCGGCACGAACCAGGGCAGGCCCGACGCCGGAAGTGCGCGCCGCGGCAGCGACGACGAGGCGGCTTCCTGACCACCACCCCAGATCCGTTGCCGTGCAGGGTGCCAACCGTACTCCGCCGAGTACGACGCCCTCCCGGTCGAGTGCGACCAGCACGACCGTTCGCGGATCGTCGTCCACGTCGTCCCGGTCGGTGCCGGCGAACAAGCCCTGCTCGGCGACGAACGTTGCTCTTCGCAGCGATCGATACGCATTCGATTCTGCTGTACCGGTGCATGGTTGGACGATGAACTCGGGCTCCACACCACGGTGTGCCGTGCCCGACAACCCCGCGGGATCCTGCACGTCCACGCGGTACATCTCAGCCCCCTGCATTCTGTAGGACGCTGCACGCACCGCAGGCCGCGCATCCTGCCTTCTGGTCCGCACCGAGCATCGACGCGGCCTGAAGTTCCTTGGCTACGCGTCGGGTCACGCTCTCGAGAACGTCGGCGGCGGGTGCCGTCGCGCGATCTGCGTCTGCGGCCAAGGTTCCCGCGAGCGGTCGGAACGGAACGACGAAGGGGTACACGCCCATCTCGATGAGTTCGGCTGCCCCGGAGACCAACTCGTCCGGATCCTCCCCGAGACCGACCAGAATGTACGTCGAGACCTGATTGCGGCCGAAGATTCGCACAGCTTCTTTCCATGCCGCGCGATACTCGTCGATCGACACCGACGCCTTGCCCGGCATCCAATGTCGCCGAACCTCGTCGTCGAGCGATTCGACGTGGATGCCGATGGATTCGGCTCCGGCGTCGTACAGATCCTGAATGGACGTCAGATCACCGGGCGGTTCGCACTGCACCTGAATCGGGAGCTGGGGAACCACAGCCTTGATGGCACGTACACACCGAGCCAAATGACGGGCACCGCGGTCCTTTGCCGCCGACGTACCCGTCGTCATGACCATCTGGGTGACCCCGTCCAACCGCACCGCCGCCTCCGCGACCTCGGCCAGTTGCGCCGGGGTTTTGACGGCGATGGTGTCGCCTGCCTCGAGGGAAGCCTCGATGGAGCAGAAGCGGCACCGCTGATCGGCGTGGTAGCGGATGCAGGTCTGCACCACTGTCGTCGCGAGAACACTGGAACCGTGCAACTTCGCGATCTTGTCGTAACCGATACCGTCGGAGGTGACGAGATCGTAGAACTTCGGCCGTTCGACGGCCGCAACATCGAGACCGATATCGTTGCCGTCGAACAGAACTCGACCATTTTCGAGAACATACGGACTCAGCGGATTGCGCGGGATGGCCGCGCCGAGGCCATCGATGGTGACATGCCCGTCATCGCTCGGCCCGGCGCCTGCCGTTCTCGAGACCGGCGTGGATCCTCGGATTCCGAGCAACGCCAGATCTACCCGCGTACTGACCGACATGATGAACTCCTAGACCATGTAGGTCGAGTTGATGATGGCACCTTTGCGCGCGTAGTGAATCAGCGCGTCTTGCACATCGAGGGGATGAGCCGGGATGACGCCCTCGATGAGGTCCTCTTCACGACCGCCGTGCAGAGCCAGTCCGAATCGGCAGCAGAACACCGTGCCACCCTCGGCGATGAACGTCGCCAAGGAATCGTTGATGTTCTGCTCGCCGGGAAAGCCGGAGTCTCCCGTCGTCGGAAATCCGCGAGTAGCAAGGCAATTGATGGCTCCGGGACCGTAGAAGTACATGGCCGACTCGAAGCCCTTACGTAGAGCGCGGGTCGCCTGGAGCACCGCGACGAACGACACCGAGGACTCGTGGGCGATACCGTGCACCAACGTGAAGTAGCTCTCACCGTTCTCGGCCTTGTAGTCGGGAAATATCTTGGTGGAGCCGTAGATGTTGCTGCCCTTGGGAAGTGACGGGTGCGGGATCTCTTCGAGAGACTTCTTGATGTTCTCGGCGATGGTCTGATCGATATCTGACACGGATGTCTCCTGAGGTTCGCAGAGCGGGCTGGATGCGGTGGACACCGATGGCCACCTGAGGAAGAGAAGTCATGTCCGGCGAGAGAGCGGATCCTCTGCGGCCATGCAACAAGTACACGACTCATCCATTTCCCATTGGTCACGTACGGAATAACGCCGCGTTTCGAGGGCCTCACAGTGTTGACGTGGCGTTACGCGGATAGTGTGGAGGCGGAACCACCCATCCACCACGACCTTGACGAGGAACTCGATGATCGGCGCCGTCACCGGCTTGTTGTACGCGTTGTCCCTGGTAGTGGGCATCTGGGTGCTCGCGAAGCTCATCTCCAACCGTCCTGTGCTGTTGAAGAACAAGTCCGATCGGGCACTGTTCTGGACGATCGCTGCCACCGAGGCCGTCGTGGCGCTGCAGGCCGTGATCGGGTTCGTCCTGATGTTCACCTCCGATCGCGATATTCACCGACTGACGTTCGGTTCGTATCTCGTCGGGCTGCTGTTTCTACTTCCACTCGGCACGTGGTGGTCGCTGGGTGACCGTTCTCGCGGCGGCACAGCGGTTCTGCTCGTTGCCGTCCTCACCCTCGCAGCCATGGTGCTGCGCCTGAGCCAGATTTGGGCCGGATATGCCTGACAGTCTCCAGCAAGCGACGCGCACCGGTTTCGGGCGCTTCCTCATCGCCGTCTACGCCGTGTTCGCCGTCGCCGCGACCTCGCGCTCGATCGTGCAGCTCACCACCCGATTCGACGAGGCACCCGTCGCGTACCTACTGTCGGCATTCGCAGCGGTGGTCTACATCGTGGCCACGTTCGGTTTGGCCAGAGCGACCGAGGCTTCCCGACGCGTGGTGACGGTGTCCTGCATCATCGAACTCGTCGGCGTCATCGGAATCGGGACTCTCAGCTACATCCAGCCGCAGGACTTCCCGGAGCCGACGGTGTGGTCGCACTTCGGATCCGGCTACCTCTTCATCCCGGTAGTGCTCCCCATCGCGGGGCTGTGGTGGTTGCGAAAGACTCAGCAGCGCTGACGTTCGACACCTGCCCGCGCAGGCGGTCCCGCCACTGTGGACGACGCCCCCGCTACCTTGTTCGTGGGTCTGAGACCAGGCCCACGGTCGCCGGTCCCGGTACGACTTCTTCCTGTCCCGATCAGGCAACCACAAACTCGAACGGGTGTTGTTCCTCTCGGCGTTCGCGGCCCTGCACGACCCCGCCTCTCGCACCTACAACGACCGAACAAGAGCCGAAGGCAAGAAGCGCAACGCCGCGCTCATCTGCCTTGCCCGACGACGCTGCGACGTCCTCTACGCGATGCTGAAAACCAAGCAGCCCTAACGAATCCCGGATCCCGTCGCCGGTCGAGCCTCGGCGCGCACGAGGTCATAGACATAGGATCGTTCGCCCTTACGGCTCACCCACACGCCCTCGGGCGGCAGGTCACCTCGACCTGCCGCGTCGAACGGACACCACACCGGCCGCATCGCACACCACCCAACCGAAATCAGGCAGTCGTCGACACCACATATCGAGGTCGACCCGCTTATACGACAGAAACCCGTCAGCTTCTCCGTCGCGGGCGAACTCGTAGGTCAACCCGTCCATACGCCGCACGAACCGAATACCCGACATAACGCCATCCTGGCCGACGATCCCGATCTCTTCAACCAACGACCGGCGTTGGGCTCGACGAAAACCACAGGGACACCCCCGGGCAGCACCGGGGAGTTCATCGATGCCACCCGCGAGTGCATTCACATTCACAGTGTGAAATCGCGCAGGCGGACAGACTGACGGCCCTCGAATGCCCGCGCAGGACGCCTACCACGAGCTACCGACAAGAACGTGCTCTCGAATAGTTGTGCAGGGCAATAGTTTTCGATTCGACGATCATTGAGACTCGAACACCAGTTCGATACTGTTGGGTCATGACGACCGAGATCTGGCAACTGAGCGAGGACCAACTCCTCGCCGACGCCGCCGCGGTCTCCCACCAGATCCAGTTGCTCGAAGCCCGCCGCATCGCCCTCGTCGCCGAGGTCGACACCCGCGTCACCCGCGAGAAACTCGGCTTCCCCGGCCCCGCCGGCTGGCTCACCTCCACCACCCTGCTCTCGCCGTCCAAAGCGAACAAGATTCTCGCCCTCGCCCGCGGACTGAAGAACTTCCCCGACATCGCCGACGCCGTCAACACCGGCGTCATGTCCATCGACCATGCCGCCCTCATCCTCGACTTCGCCGAAACCCCACCCCACGACCTCCCACCCGAGGGCCGCGACATGGCTCGAGCAGCGCTGATCACCGCCGCGACCGGACCCGAAGCCCGCACCGGACCCCTACGCGCAGCCATCACCCGCTTGCACGACCTCTACGGCGGCACCACCCCACCCGCCGAGGACACCGACCGCAACGAACTCTTCGCCTCGAAAACCCTCAACGGACGAATGATCATGAAAGGTGGCTTCGATGCCGTCACCGGCGAAAAACTCCTCACCGCCCTCTCACCCCTGACCGCACCCCGCCCCGCCGTCGACGGCACCCCCGACGAACGCAGCCCCGCCCGACGCCGCGCCGACGCATTCGGACACATCCTCGACCGCTACCTCGCCGCCAACAACCGGCCCACCGAAGGTGGAGAAAAACCGCACGTCAACCTCCACATCAACCTGCGAGATCTGACCGACCTCACCGGCAGCGGGAACAGTACCGACGACATCGCCGACGACGAAACCTCAAGCACCGCAGCGCAATCCGACAACTCCACCGAAAGGGACGCAGTCGACCCGGTCGACACCGGCGGCCCAAGACACCCCGACACGGCCGAGTCGAACGCCACAAACGAATCCGACACCGACAGCGCTGCCGGACCGCCTACCGATCGCGGCACCTATCGGGACGTGTTCGGTGACGGCACCAGTGTCGGGTGGCTGCCCTGGATGGGACCACTCTCGCGCACCACCTCCCGGCAACTGGCGTGCGATTGCATCCTCACCGCCATCGTGATGGACGAGACCGGTAACCCGATCAACCTCGCCCGCACCGCCCGCACGGTCACCGCCACACAGAAACGCGCCCTGACCGCCCGCGATCACGGCTGCGCATTCCCCGGCTGCGGCACACCCGCCGCCTGGACCGAAGGCCACCACATCCGACACTGGGCAGACGGCGGCCCCACCAACCTGAACAACCTCGTCCTACTCTGCGGCTTCCACCACCGACTCATCCACTATTCGGACTGGGAAGTGTTCATCGGCGACGACAACCACCCCTGGTTCATCCCACCGGCATCAGTGGACCCCAACCGAGAACCCCGACCCTCCCACGCCCGAGCCGGCCCCCACATCGCCTGAACCCGCCCACACCTGAACGACCCCGAAACGCAATCCAGCCCCGCACCGAGAACACGGTGCGGGGCCGGAAGAGGTCATTCGACAGGCTGATTCGGTCGAATCAAGGAGTAGACACCGCGGTCGTGCCACATCACCTCGAGCAGGTGTTGGTACAGCACGACAGCGCGAGGTCTACTGACCTAGTTCGCGTCGAGCTTCGCAACCGCCTCGTCGATCATCGGCACATAGCGCTCGAGTGCCCAGGGCACCGTCAGCGGATTGATGATGGACGACCCGGTGACGAACGACTGATCCGTCGGTGCCACGACCGAACCGCGGGACACGGCCGGAATCTGCTTGTAGGCAGGCTGATTCTCGGTGTCCGTTCGGTTCTGCGGGTCCGAGTAGAACGTGAAGATCAGGTCGGAATCGTTGAGCAGGTTCCCATTCTCCAACCCGATGACCGACGAATCGGTGCCCTCGGTTTCGTCCAGTGTGTTCACCACCGGATCTACCTGCAGCCCTAGCCCGCGGACCATCGCGACGCGCTGCTCGTCGGCGAGAAACACTCCGAGCGTCCCGGGACCGGTGTTGTAGATGTACGAAAAGCTCACGTCCGCATACTCGGGGTGCTGGGCAGCGGCATCCGCGAAGCGGCTCTCGATCCTGTCGATCTCCTCCGCAGCCTTCTCCTGTTCGCCCATGGCCTTGCCGATCACGGTGATCTGGTCTTCCCAAGTCGTCGTCCACGGCTGCTCCTTTTACGCGACCACCGGAGCGAAGGCACTGAGTTTGTCGAATTGATCCTGTGTCACTCCCGACCACGGCGCCAGAATCAGATCGGGATCGAGAGCGGCGACGGCCTCGATGTTCAATTCGGTTCCGCCGGTGAACTGTTCGGGAAGCTCGGCCCCCGCTTCGGTGACCGCGTCATGAATCCACGGCAGGTAGCCGGTGTCGTCGGCACCCCACGAATACTCCTCCACGCCGACCGGGACGGTACCCAGCGCGATCGCCGTTTCCGCCGAACCCTGACCGAGAGTGACGATGCGCTCGGGCTTCTCGGTGATGACCGCCCGGCCCAAGGCCGAGTCGATCGTCACGGCCGTGAACTCACCGCCGGAACGATCGGGTTCGCGATCCTCGGCACTCGAACATGCGGCGACGACAAGCGCCGAAGCGGCGAGCGCAGACAGTAGAGACGCACGGCGGGCAGTCCGTGGACCGACCCTGGGAGCTGAAAACATGGCTACCTCTCGACGAACAATCACAGCGTGAAGTAAGAGTAGGCTACCCTTCTACATCGACTCAAATGCGCTGCACAGCAGTCGTTCGCTACGGTGGGACACATGAGCCTTCCCCGCCCAGCACCTGACCGGACAGCCGTGGTGACCGGAGCGTCCTCCGGAATCGGGGCCGCCATCGCTCGCCAACTCGCCTCCCGAGGCCACGGCGTCACTCTCGTCGCCCGGCGCGCCGACAAACTCGAAGAGTTGGCACAGGAGATCCGCGCGCTGGGTGTACGGGCGGAGGTGCTGGCGGCGGATCTCTCCGATCGCACGGTGCGTGCAGAACTACTCGGTCGTATCACCGAACTCGGCCTGATCCCGGACATCCTGATCAACAACGCCGGGCTCTCCACGCTCGGACCGGTCGCAGAATCCGACCCGGACGCCGAGATGCACATGATCGAGGTCGACGTGGTCGCCGTCGCGGACCTGTGCACCCGCTTCCTCCCCGGCATGACCGAACGACGACGCGGCGCACTGCTCAATGTCGCCTCGACCGCCGCGTTCCAGCCCTTGCCCGGCCAAGCCGGCTACGGCGCATGCAAAGCATTCGTGCTCTCCTACACCCAATCTCTGACCGGCGAACTGCGCGGCACCGGAGTGACCGCAACTGCGCTGTGCCCCGGCCCGGTGCACACCGGATTCGGTGAGGCCGCAGGTTTCGCGAAAGACGATGCCGAAAAAGCACTTCCATCGATCATGTGGGTGTCGGCAGAAGCGGTGGCGAAGACTGCCGTCGACGACATGGCCAAGGGACGCATGGTATCGATCCCCGGGCCCGCCAACCGCATCGGATCGATCTTCGCCCAAATCACCCCGCGAACCCTGTTGGTGCCCATGCTCACTCGAATTCATCCCGGCCTGAAGAACGGTGCGTCCTCATGAAACGCGAACTCGAAGTCTCCGACAGCATCGTCGTCGCCGCCGACGCCGACACTCTTTACGCTGCGATCAGCGACCCCACCAAGATGGGCCAGTGGAGCCCCGAAAATACCGGTGCCACGGTCCACGAACCCCGCGAGAGCGCTTACGTGGGAATGGTGTTCGACGGAACCAACAAGCGCGGCCGGGCGAAGTGGATCACTCGCTGCACCGTCACGGCGGCCGACCCGGGCAAGACCTTCGAGTTCCGTGTCCACGCCATCGGCAAGAGCGCTCCGAAGATCAAGGGCGCGAACGCAACCTGGCGATACGACTTCGAGCCTGTCGCCGGCGGCACGAGAGTCACCGAGACCTGGACCGACGACCGAACGAAATGGCCCGACGCCCTGGCCCTGGTGTTCGACAAGATCGTCACCAGCGGCAAGACATTTCCGCAGTTCCAGCGTCGAAACATCCGTAAGACGCTGGAGAACCTGCAGAAGCGTTACGCCTGACGGCTAGGCCTGCCGGGTGTACAGGCCGAGAACATACGAGGCCTGCCCGGCATGCTGAAGGTCGTCGGCGACCACGGACACCAGCCGCGCCCCCAATGTGACCGGCGGATCCCAGTTCTCGTCGACGATCCGGTCCAAATCGTCGGTCGAGATACCGCTCAGGTAGGCAACGGTTTTCGAGTGCACGGCGTCGTGGTACTCACGCAGCAACTCGGCGCTCGAGGTGACCTGAGCGACCTCGGAGGACGATTGGCCGTACCCGATGTCGGAGCGGTCGAACGGAAGATCGAAGCGCTCGAACCACGAATCCGAATTCCAGACCTGCTCGCTTCCGGCCACACCAGCGATGTGATCGTCCTGCACCCGCGTCAGGTGCCACAGCAACCACGCGATGCTGTTGGCCTCGGAATCGGGGCGATAGGTCAACGCCGCAGCCGGAATCTCGTCCAGCACCGAGTGGACGAGTTCCTTGATCCGACCGAACGCGTCGGTGAGCAGGTCGTTGTGGTTCATCGAATACCCCTCTTTCGTCGAGCACTGATAACCAGTCATGCATACCCCGATTGCGTCGCAGGGAACATCCGGGTCCTCCAGGCGCGTTGCACCGAATATGACAGCTCCAGCAATTGTGTACACCCGCACCGGCGATTCCTCCGTCCTCGAGTTGAAGGACCGCGAGGTGACCGAGCCCGCCGCAGGCGAAGTCCGCGTCCGCATCGTCGTCTCGGGCGTCAATCCGACGGACTGGAAGAATCGAACCGGCTCCGGGCCGGGTGAGAAGCTGGCATTCGACGAGGTGGTTCCGAACCAGGACGGTGCCGGGGTGATCGACGCAGTCGGCCCCGATGTCGATGGCGTCTCCGTCGGAGATCGCGTCTGGGTGTACTTGGCCCAGCATCAGCGTCCGACCGGAACAGCACAGTCGTTTGCGATTTTGCCCGCCTCTCGGGTGGTGCCTCTGCCCGAGGGCGTCGGCTTCGACGTGGGTGCCAGCCTCGGAGTGCCCGCGATGACGGCGCACCGCGCACTGACCGTCTCCGAGGACGGACCCACCCGACTGCACCCGGGCGCACTGGACGGCAAGTCTGTACTCGTCGCCGGTGGTGCCGGTGCCGTCGGGCATGCCGCGATCCAGTTGGCCCGCTGGGCGGGCGCGACTGTGGTGACGACGGTCAGCGGCCCGGAGAAGGGCGCACTGGCCACCGCCGCGGGTGCGCACCACGTGGTGAACTACAAGACCGGCGACGCCGCCGCAGAGATCCGCGAGTTGGTTCCCGACGGAATCGACCTCATCGTCGAGGTCGCTCCCGCACAGAACGCCGCACTCAACGCAGCCGTGGGAGCGAACCGCGCATCGATCGCGGTGTACGCCAACAATGGTGGCGACACCGTGACCCTCGACGTCCGGCCGAACATGGTGCTCAACACCCGCTACCAGTTCGTACTCCTCTACACCGTGGGCGACGAGGCGCTGCGCAACGCCGAAGCAGATGTCAGCGCCGCGGCAGCCGCAGGTGTGCTGGAGGTGGGTGAAGCCACCGGTCTACCGCTGCACCGCTTCTCTTTGAGCGAGACCGCTGCGGCTCACGACGCCGTCGAAAACGGAACCGTCGGCAAGGTGCTCATCGACGTCTCCAGCGAATAACTCAGGTGATGACCGGCAATGTGGACCACGGAAAATTGATCCACTTGTCGGTCTCTCGCCACGAGTAATCCGGCTGCACGATGGTTCTGGGCTTGGTGTAGATCACTGCCGACCGGACGTCGGGTGTGTGTGCCTTCAGCAGATCGATCACCAGGGCGAGCGTGCGGCCGGAATCGGCGACGTCGTCGACGACGAGCAACTTCTTGTCGACGATGGCGTCGGTGTCCAGAAGCGGTTCCAGGACAACAGGATCGGGCAAGGTCTCTTCGATGTCCGAGTAGAACTCGACGTTGAGGGTGCCCGCAGCCTTGACTCCCATCGCGTAGGCAATCGCGCCCGCGGGAACGAGTCCGCCACGGGCGATCGCGATGACGATGTCCGGAACGAAGCCGTCGTCGACGATCACTCGGGTCAGTTCACGCGAGGCGTCTCCGAAGGCTTCCCACGTCAGCACTTCGCGTTCCTGTTCGGTCACGAGCATGACTCTACCCAGACCCTTTTGCCAATCGAGCAAAGATATTTGCGCCAAGCCTCGTCGGCGGGCACTCTCGAACCATGGCAGAGCACAAGCACGCACACATCCACGCCGAGAACGACCGCGGCCACGCAGAACCGGATTTCGAGAACGGCGCGTTCGACGCAGCGTTCTGGGACGACCTCTACAACCAACGCACCTCCATCTGGAGCGGAAACCCCAACGCCGTGTTGGTACAAGAGGCGTCCGAGCTGACCCCGGGCCGCGCCCTGGACATCGGCTGCGGAGAAGGTGCCGACACCCTGTGGCTGGCCGATGAAGGGTGGAACGTCACCGGCGTGGACATCTCCGATGTCGCCCTCGGCCGCGCTCGCGCGGCACAACAGGCACTCGAGTCGCAGACACTCGCGGTGGAGTGGAGACAGGAAGACGTTCTGGATTGGACTCCTCCGGCCGCGGCGTTCGATCTGGTGTCGGTGCACTTCCTGCAGGTGCCACCCGACGAACTCGAACTGACCACACGCAGGTTCGCCGCAGCAGTTGCGCCGAAAGGACGTCTACTGATCGTCGGCCACAGCCCCAACGACAGCCACGCATCGCAGCATCCGGCCCAGAATCGAATGTTCGGGCCGGAACCGGTTGTCGCCGCGGCAGGCGACGGGTTCGAGGTGATCCACGCCGAACACCGCACCCGTACGACGCCGGACGGTGACGAGCGAATCGACACGGTGGTGGTGCTGCAACGCCGGTAAACTCCTCGCGGTGTTCTCGCCGTCGACGTATCGAATTCCGCTGGGCGTCACTTTCGTCGTGGCCTTGGTCGTGCTGTTCACCCCCGCGTCGGGGGTGCCCTCTGGTTTCGAGCACAGCGACAAGATCATTCACTTCGTGCTCTTCGCCGCCCTCGCGTACACCTCACGCATGGCTGGAATCGGTTGGGCCGGGACCGCGCTGTGGGTGCTGGGATTCGCGGTGCTCTCGGAGTTCCTTCAGGCGATCCTGCCTCTGGGACGCTCCGGGTCGGTCGCCGACGCACTCGCCGACGCCGCTGGAATCGCAGTCGGCCTGGCCACGGCGAGCAGGGTTCTACCGCAGCGCGTTCAACAAGCCCCGGACCTGCACTAGACTGATGAAGCACCGGGTTTCCTCGGCCAGCGAGTTCACTCCGGAAGGAACGCCATCACCTCGTCTTCTGCCCCGCACGATATCTACCTCGTTCCACCGGAGCACGAGACGAACGATGCCGTCACTCGAGAATCAGCAGCATCCGCGGCGCGACTGAGCGAACGTTCCGACGTGGTCAGCCACGATGGCCGCTACGCGCTGACGATCACCTCCACCACACCCCAGCAGGCGATGGTCGAGGACCTGCTGTTCCTGCGCGGAGTTCTCGACGCCGCAGGCATCGAATACCTGCTCGTTCGCGGCAACGACGAACGACCCGTCATCGCCATCGAACTGAGTTCCCGCGAGGCACTCACCACTGCGCTGGCACACGCCTGCCGCGCCGAGCCGTTCTACTCGAAGACCGTCGACGCCCGCGGAAAAGCGGTGCTGGTGGCCGACGGCACCCTCTCGCCGTCCGCGAACGCACGGATCGTGCGCCTGTACCGTCCGCGGGTCGAACCGTTCAGCGGCTTGTACTACGGCGCATCGACGGCAGTGCAGATCGAACTGTGGTCGTTCTCGCCGAGCGAGATCGTGCTACCCATCGAGAACTCCCTGACCAGACGCAATATCCGGCCCGATGAGGCCGTCCGCGGAACCGTCGAACGCTTCGGCAGGACCTGGCCGACCATCGAGAACATGTTCGCCGACCACGCCTCGGACATCAATTTCGATATCGACATCGTCTTCTCCTGGGTCGACGGCTCGTCAGCGGAATTTCAGGCACAGCGCGCTCGCCGGATGGCGAATTACGTCGTCGGCGAAGGCGACGACTCGGCAGCCCGCTATCGACAGATCGACGAACTGAAGTACGCACTGCGGTCGATTCACCTGTACGCGCCGTGGATAAGACGCATCTTCGTTGCCACCGACTCGCCGAGACCGGCGTGGCTGGCCGAGCATCCGAAGGTGACGTTCGTGCCGAGCGAGGCATTCTTCGTCGACACTTCCGTTCTGCCGACCCATAATTCGCAGGCCGTCGAGTGCCAACTGCACCATATCCCCGGATTGTCCGAGCACTTCCTGTACTCGAACGACGACATGTTCTTCGGCCGTCCGGTCAACCCGTCGATGTTCTTCTCCCCTGGCGGAATCAGCATGTTCATCGAGGCGACAACGCGAATCGGGTTGGGTTACAGCGACGCCGACCGCAGCGGATTCGAGAACGCGGCGCGAGTGAACCGTCGTATCCTGCAGGACCGATTCGGAATGACCACCACCCGACATCTCGAACATGCGGCAACCCCGTTGCGCCGCAGCGTGATGCAGGAAATGGAGAACAAGTTTCCGGACGAGTTCGCTTCCACTGCTGCCAGCGCGTTCCGCGCGAGTACCAACATCTCGGTGACGAACTCGCTGTACCACTACTACGCGCTGATGAGTGGCCGCGCCGTGGTGCAGAAAGACGCCAAGGTGCGATACATCGACACCACCACCGCAGCCGGCCTCGACGCGATGGCGAAACTGCTCCCCAAACGGTCGGTGGATTTCTTCTGCCTCAACGACGGCAGCTTCCCGGAAGTCGACCTGGACCTGCGCACTCGGACGGTGACGCAGTTCCTGGACAAGTACTTCCCCATCGTCGCGCCGTGGGAACGCGAACAGCGTTAGGCGTCGCTGAACGTCTTCCGGCGAGCACTGTCTGCGATGGTGACTCCAGCCGCATCGAGCCTGCGTGCCGTCTCCTCGGCCGAGACCGCTTCTCCCACAGTGTCGTACGAGCCCGTAGGCACAACCGAGTGGACGACGGTGTCGTCGTAGACGTGCACGAGGTTGTATCCCTGGGCTCCGTCGCGGCCGCGCAATCCGCCGGCAGGCACGTTGAGATCCTGGGTGTAGCACGTGGCAGACGCGACCGACACGGGAATGCCTGCGAAGGTGGCAGTGGTCGAATAGTGCAGGTGCCCAGCAAGAATGGATCGCACGTCGGTTCCGCGCAGCACCTCTGCCAGGCGTGACTGATCGATCAACTCGACCAGCACCGCGAGATCGAGCACGGTGGGTACCGGCGGGTGATGCATCGCCAGGATGGTACCGAACTGGGCTGGTGTGGCGAGAATCTCGGTCAACCAAGCCAATTGCTCGTCGCCGAGCTCGCCGTGGTGCTCACCTGGAACCGTCGTGTCGAGGGTGACGACCCGAAGACCATCGACATCGTGCACCCGATCGATGGACTGGCCGCTCGGTTCCGCGTCGAGCAACTTCTGCCGGAACGCCGAACGATCGTCGTGATTGCCCATCGCCCACACGATCTGCGCGCCCAGTTCCGCTGCGACCGGCTCGACCAACTCCCGCAGCTTCTCGTACGCGCCCGGCTCGCCCTTGTCGGTGAGGTCTCCGGTGAACACCAACGCGTCGGGGCGCACACCCGAGTTGCGCACATCGGTCAAGACCTGCTCGAGCCTCAGCTCACTGTCCACGCCGCCGTACAACCGACCGCCGTCGACGAGATGCGTGTCGCTGACATGCAGCAAGCAGTGGTGGGGACGTGGGTACTCGGCCATCCGAGACTTCATCGAACTCTCGCTCACGATCGGACCTACCGTTTCGCAATCGTCCGGATTGGACGACCGCCGCTACTGCAACCCAAGCATACGAGCGTTCCCTGAGACCAGGCTGGTCGAATCTCGGCGGTGAACAGCGCGCAAACACCGGGTGCAGGCCCCGCACACGACTCTGGGCCCGGCCACCGTTCGACGGCAACCGGGCCCAGAGTGACACGACCTGGGTGTACTCAGATCCCGATGAGGTCGTGATCGGAGACCTTCGAGGCCAGGATGCGCAGGTGCTCGTCGGCACCACCGAGAGTGTGCTCGATAGCCACGAGCCGGCTGGTGTAGTGCCCCACCGGGTACTCGGCGGTGACGCCGATGCCGCCGTGCAGCTGAATCGCTTCCTGGCCGATCTTGCGACCGGACCGCGAGATCTGCAGCTTCGCACGCGAGGCGATTGTCGTGTCCACGTTGCCGTCCGACAACGACATCGTGGCGTAAAGGCTCATGCTGCGGGCCAGCTCGAGCAGCACGTACATGTCTGCCGCACGGAAAGTGAGCGCCTGGAACTTGGCCAGCGGGACCCCGAACTGCTTGCGCTGCTTGAGATAATCGGTGGTCAGCCGCAGCGCCTCCTCCATGGCACCGATTGCCTCCGCGCACAGCGCGGCCTGCGCCCGTACCTCGGCACCGGTGATCGCCGCTGCCGCGTTCTCTGCGGTGCCGAGCGGTTCCGCTGCAACGTCGACGAATTCGATCTGCGCCGCGCGCTGGCCGTCGTGGGTGGCATAGGACTTGCGTGTCACACCGGTCGCGTCGGCATCGACGACGAACAGTCCCGTTCCACCGGTGGGAAGCACGGCACTGACGACGATCACGTCTGCGCTACCGCCGTGCGGAACCGGGTTCTTGACGCCGGTGATCGACCACGATCCACCGTCCTCGGTGGCGGTGGTGGCCACCTGGATGTTCGGCCAGCGGCTACCGGATTCGTTGTGCGCGAACGCCAACATCGACGATCCTTCTGCCACCGGCGGCAACAGCCTCCGGCGCTGATCGGCGCTGCCGAGTTCGGAGATCAACCCACCGGGGACGAGGACGGCGTCGAGAATCGGCTCCGGAGCCAATCTGCGTCCGACCTCGGTCATGACCGCCATGATCTCCACGGGACCGGCGTCCATGCCACCGTCCTCCTCGCCGAATGTCAGGCCCAGCAGCCCGACCTCGGCCAGCTGCTTCCAGACATCGGTGCTCCAGCCCAACTCACCGGCAACGACCTTGTTGCGCTTCTCGGTGTCGTAGGCCCGCGAGAGGACCTCACGAGTGGTGTCGCGCAGCAGCTTCTGTTCTTCGCTGAAATCGAAATCCATGTCTTCAGATGCTCCCTTACAGTCCGAGGATCGCCGAGGCGATGATGGTGCGCTGAACCTCGTTCGAGCCACCGTAGATCGAGACCTTGCGGTAATTGAGGTAATTCGGTACGGATCGCTGTGCCCACCCGTCGCTCTCGATGTCATCGCCTGCCTCGTACGGCAGCGAGTCGGGTCCGGCGATGTCCATCAGCAATTCGGTGGTGGCCTGCTGCAACTCCGATCCTCGCAACTTGAGGATGGACGACGCAGGGTTCGGCTTGCCGTCGTCCGAGCTGGACACCATCCGCAGCTGGGTCAGCTCCAGAGCGAGCAGTTCGTTCTCCACCTCGGCCAGTTTCGCCGCGAACAACGGATCCTCGAGCAGCGTGCCGGTGCCGACCTTCGTCTGCGCGGCATGCTTTTTCGCCTGTCCCAGCCGCACCGTGGTGTGTCCGGCGCGGGCGACTCCGGTGCGCTCGTTACCGAGCAAGAACTTGGCGTAGCTCCAACCCTGGTTCTCCTCGCCGACGAGGTTCTCGGCCGGAACGCGGACGTTGTCGAAGAAGACCTCGTTGACCTCGACACTGCCGTCGACCAACTTGATCGGCCGCATCTCGATGCCGGGGGTGCTCAGATCGATGAGCAGAAACGAGATTCCGGCCTGCTTCTTCGGCGCGTCCGGGTTGGTGCGTACGAGTGCGAAGATCCAGTCGGCGTACTGACCGAGCGTGGTCCATGTCTTCTGCCCGTTGACGATGTAATCGTCGCCGTCGCGAATTGCGGTGGTGCGGAGCGAGGCGAGATCCGATCCGGCCTCGGGCTCGGAGAAGCCCTGGCACCACCAGATGTCGAGGTTCGCCGTTTTCGGGAGGAACTTTTCCTTGAGTTCCTGGGAGCCGAACGTCGCGATGACCGGGCCGACCATCGAGGCGTTGAACGCCAGCGGCTCCGGCACCGATGCCAGCTGCATTTCGTCGAGCCAGATGTGACGCTGTACTGCGGTCCAGTCCCGGCCGCCGAACTCCGCGGGCCAATGCGGCACCGCCAGGCCGTTCTCGTTCAAGATCCGCATGGTCGTGACCACGTCGTCCTTGCTCAACTCCTGGCCCGTCGCGTTCTTCTCGCGAATCTCGGCAGGGATCTTCGTGGTGAAGAACGTCCGCATCTCGTCGCGGAACGCGGCCTCTTCTTCTGTCAGGGCAAGATTCATCGACAATCCTCCGTGCTCGTTCGCGTATCTTCGTATCGACCGTACTCCCAGGTAACTGTGGGATATTCTCCGCTCACTATGACTTTTCTGGCGCTGGTTCGGCACGGCGAAACGAACTGGAATCTGCACGGGCGTCTGCAAGGCTCATCGGACATTCCTCTCAACGACACCGGCCGCGCTCAGGCCCGTGAGGCCGGCTACGAACTCGCGTACCGGCCTTGGGACCAGCTTGTCAGCTCACCGCTGATCCGAGCAGCGGAAACCGCCGACATCATCGGTGCTCACATAGGCCTGACACGAACAGCCGAATTCCCCGATCTGGCCGAACGGCACTTCGGCGAGGCCGAGGGATTCACGGACTGGGATGCCTATTCGCACTGGCCCGACGGTCGATACCCCGGTTTGGAGCCGCGCTCGAATCTGATGCTCAGGGGTGTGCGCGCGGTCGACGAGATCGCCTCCCTGCATCCCGATTCGGCAGTGGTCGCCGTCGCACACGGGGGCGTCATCCGGGCGATCTTGGACTCGATTCGTCGCCGACACTCACCGCGCATTCTCAATGCCGGCGTCTCGACCCTCGAACACGACGGTATCCGCTGGACCGTTCGCACCATCAACGGTGTTGTGGTCTGACAGGATTTTCGTTCATGGAGATCGAACGCCGCATCACCGAACTCGGCTTCACGTTGCCCGGTGAACCGACCGCACCCCCGGGATTCGAGTTCTCCTTCGAGTGGGCACGTGTGCGCGGCAACCGCGTATTCGCCTCGGGGCATTCTCCCTTGGCACCGGACGGCACTCTCGCGGGCCCGTTCGGTGCCGTCCCGTCACAGGTGAGTCTCGATGCGGCCACCGACGCCGCGCGCGATACGGCGCTGGCGCTGCTCGGTAGCGTCGCCCGTGCCGTCGGCGACCTCGATCGAATCAGTGCGTGGTTCACCGTCACCGGGTCGGTCAACGCCGATCACGGCTTCACCCAGACCACCACGGTCGTCAACGGCTTCTCGGATCTGGTGCTGGCCGTCTTCGGCCCCGAGATCGGCGCTCATGCACGCACCGCACTCGGGGTGGCCGCGCTGCCGATGAACAACACCGTGGTGGTGTCAGCGGAGTTGGAGATCGACGGGTAGGTTTTTCTCCACTCGTCAATACAGCGAAAGCAGGCGCAAATGGTGCGCAGATCGACCCTGGCTCTGGTCGCGATCCTGATCGGCATCCTGGGGTTGTCCGGATGCAGTTCGTCCTCGCAGTCGCTACTGGACCGCGTGCGGGACGAGGGCGTGCTGGTGGTCGGCACCGAGGGCACGTACAGCCCGTTCAGCTATCAGGGAGCGGACGGGCAACTCACCGGATACGACATCGACGTGATCGACGCGGTGGGTGCCGAATTGGGCGTGCGCGTGGACTTCGTGCAGACCCCGTTCGACTCGATCTTCGCCGGCCTCCAGTCGCAGCGATTCGACCTCATCGCCAATCAGGTCTCGATCACTCCCGCTCGACAATCCGCGTACGACCTGTCCAAGCCCTACACGGTGTCGCAGGGCCAGATCCTCACTGCCGCAGACAACACCACCATCACCTCGCTGGCCGACTTGGCAGGCAAGACCACAGCGCAATCGTCGACGAGCAACTGGGCCGAGGTCGCCGCGAACGCAGGCGCGAACGTCGAGGCCGTCGAGGGATTCGTTCAGGCCGTCACTCTCGTCAAGGACGGACGCGTCGACGCCACCGTCAACGACTCGCTCGCCATCGCCGAGTACCTTCAGCAGACCGGCGACACCGGCGTGAAAATCGCGGCCGATACCGGAGACACGACGCTGCAATCGTTCGTGGCCCGCAAGAACAGTGGGCTGATGGGCGAAGTCGACACCGCGATCGACACCTTGCGGGAGAACGGCACTCTCGCCGAGATCTCGCGGAAGTACTTCGGCAGCGATGTCGCCGCACCCACCGCGGACACTGCGGCCCCGGTCGGTGACGAGGCTGCGTCGACCGCTCCTTCGAAGATGCAGTTGGTTCTCGACAATCTGTGGCCGATGCTCAAAGCCACCGTCACGATGACCATTCCGCTGACCGCGATCAGCTTCGTGATCGGGCTCGTCATCGCCTTGGCGGTTGCGCTGGCACGCATTTCGTCGATGAAGCCACTCGCTGCGGTCGCCCGGTTCTACGTCTCGATCATCCGCGGTACTCCCCTACTGCTGCAGCTGTTCATCATCTTCTACGGGCTGCCACAGTTCGGTATCGTGATCTCGCCGTTCCCGGCCGCGGTGGTGGCGTTCTCCTTGAATGTCGGCGGCTACGCCGCAGAGGTCATTCGTGCCGCGATTCTGAGCGTGCCCAAGGGCCAGTGGGAGGCCGCCCAGACCATCGGGATGGGCTACCGAACCACGTTGCAACGCATCGTGCTTCCGCAGGCCCTCCGTACTGCGGTACCCCCACTGTCGAACACACTGATCTCGCTGGTCAAGGACACCTCACTGGCATCGACGATTCTGGTGACCGAACTGCTGCGCGTCGCTCAGCTCGCCGCAGCCCCGACCTTCGACTTCTTCACGCTCTACTCCGTCGCGGCTCTCTACTACTGGGTGATCTGCATCATTCTCTCGTTCTTCCAAGGCAAGCTCGAAGTCCGACTCGACAGGTACGTGGCCACATGACAGACCTGCTGGAAGTATCCGCACTGAACAAATCGTTCGGCGAACTCGAGGTACTCGAAGACATCTCGTTCACCGTGCCCTCCGGCACCGTCACCGTCATCATCGGCCCGTCCGGCTCGGGCAAGACCACGGTGCTGCGTTCCCTCAATGCACTCGACCGGGCAGACTCGGGAGTCATCCGAATCGGCGAGGTGTCGGTGGATTTCGCCCAACCCGTCGATGCCGCACAGCTGCGACACTTTCGTGCTCAGAGCGGCATGGTGTTCCAGAGCCACAACCTCTTTCCACACAAGACGGTGCTGCAGAACATCATCGAAGGACCGGTCGTCGTGCAGAAACGCGCGAAGGAGGACGCCGTCCGCGACGCTCATGCGATCCTCGACCAGATCGGTCTCGACGCCAAGTCCGACCAGTACCCGTTCCAGCTTTCCGGTGGCCAACAGCAACGCGTCGGAATTGCCAGAGCTCTCGCTCTGCGTCCCAAGCTGATGCTCTTCGACGAGCCCACCTCCGCGCTCGATCCCGAACTGGTCGGCGAGGTTCTCTCGGTCATCAAAGGCCTTGCCGCCGAAGGCTGGACGATGGTGATCGTCACCCACGAGATCCGGTTCGCCCAGCAGGTCGCCGATCAGGTGCTGTTCATCGAGAACGGCGTCGTCCTCGAACGAGGCACGCCGGACCAGGTGCTGGTGAACCCGACCGAGCCCCGGACACGGCAGTTCCTGCAGCGGATCTTGGCGTAGCCCGGCTAGAGGTGCGGCAGCACCTTGTCCAGTGTGATCGGCAGATCACGCACCCGAACCCCGGTGGCGTTGTAGACCGCGTTACCGATGGCCGCAGGCGACCCGACGGTACCGATCTCACCGATTCCCTTGCCTCCCATCGGCGCGAGCTCGGTATCGACTTCCTCGACCCAGACGGCCTCGAGTTCGGTGACGTCCGCACATGCCGGGATGTGGTACTCCGCGAAATCGTGATTGGCGAATCCGCCGAACTCGTGATCGACGACGCCGTTCTCCATCAGCGCCATCCCGAGCCCGAACGTCATGCCGCCGATCAGTTGAGACCGTGCCAGAGAAGGATTCATGACCGCGCCGATGCCGAAGACTCCCAGCATCTTTCGGACCCTGATCTCACCGGTGTCGATGTCGACCGCGACCTCGGCGAACTGTGCGCCGAACGCCATGCGCGCCAGCTCCTTCTGGCCTTCGACGTCGTCGGTGGTATCGGCATCGGCGGAGTTGCCCGGAGCGTACGGCCCCTGAGATTTCAACGCACGGCACACCTTGGTGACCGCCCAGCCCCATGACGAGGTACCCGAGGATCCACCTGCTCCGGGAGCGGTCGGTAGAGCGCTGTCACCGAGTTCGACGGTGACAGTGTCTGCATCGACCCCCAGGGCATCGGCTGCGATCTGCCGCAGCACGGTGCGCGCACCGGTTCCGATGTCCGTGGCAGCAACGGACACCGTGATCGTGCCGTCCTGCTGCACTCGCGCGGAGGCGGTACTGGGCGAGATCAGCACCGGATAGCTCGCCGTGGCCACCCCCATTCCGATCAGCTTCCGGCCCTCGAGGCGCTGACCGGGATCGGCCTGACGACGCTCCCAGCCGAACTTCTCCGCTCCCTCGCGAAGGCACTGCACAACACTGCGCGAGCTGAACTCGTTGCCGCTGGCGGGGTCGAGGTCCGGCTCGTTGCGAATGCGCAGTTCGATCGGATCGATGCCGGTGATCGCGGCCAGTTCGTCGATCGCCGTCTCGACCGCGAACATGCCCGGCGCCTCGCCCGGTGCCCGCATCCACCGCGGTGTCCCCACGTCCAGGGGCGCCAGGCGGTGGGTGGTGCGACGGTTCGCGGACGCGTAGATGTGTCTACTGGATTCGGCGGTCTGCTCGCAGAACTCGAAGATGGTGCTGGTCTGCTGGAAGGAGTCGTGCGTGATCGCCTGCAACGTCCCCGTCGAATCAGCGCCGAGACGAACATGATTGAGCGTCGGCGTGCGGTAGCCGACCAGATCGAACAACGCCTGCCGTGGTAGCACCAGCTTGACGGTCTTTCCAGTCGCCCTCGCGGCCAGCGCAGCCAGTACCGCGTTGGGACGCGTGCTGCCCTTCGCTCCGAATCCGCCGCCGACGTTCTCGGCGATCACGCGAACATTCTCCGGCTCCAGGCCGAATGCCGTGGCCAGATCGCCCTGGACTCCGGACGGTGCCTGCGTCGAATCCCACACCGTCAGCACGCCCTCGGACCAGTGCGCGGTGGTGGCGTGTGGCTCCATCGCACTGTTGTGCATCGGGGCCGTGGAGTACCAGTTGTCCACGACGTGCTCGGCCGTCTCCAGTGCACTGTCCGGATCGCCGACGGTGACATCGGTGGGAAACCCGGCATTGACGGACTCGGGTGCGTACAGCGCGGCGTGATCGGCGGTGAGGGTGTTGTCGGGGGCACGAACATCGCCGTAACGCACCTGCACCCGGGCGGCGGCCGCTCGGGCGGCGTCGAGGGTATCGGCCATGACGACGGCCACGATCTGGCCGCGGTACGCGACGGTGTTCGACTGCAGCACATGCAGTTCGGCGTCCTCGAGCTCGCCGAGCTTCTCGGTGTTGCCGTGCCACAGGACAGGATAGGTGTCCGTATCGGCGTCCAGTTCGACGTGCTCGACTGTGCCTGCGGGAATTTTCGCGGGCACGTACCAGGCGTACAGCTGCCCGACGGTCGGCGGCTGCTCCGCTGCATACCGGGCTCGACCGGTGACCTTCGCGATCGATTCGGTGCGGCGAATCGACTGTCCGATCGATGCGGTCATGACCGGTCTCCCCGTTCTGTGCGTGCGCCGGTCTCGGTCAGTTCCACGAGTGTGCGAGCCACGAGATTGGTCACCAGTGGAATTTTGAAAGCGTTGTCTCGCAGCGGTTCCGCAGTCTCCAACTCGAGACCGATCGCCCGTCTGAACGAGGCCTCCTCAGCGGCGGTGCCGAGCAGTGCGTGCTCGGCCGTGCGCGCCCGCCACGGCTTGTGTGCGACGCCGCCCAGCGCAATGGACACTCCTCGAACGATCCCGTCCTCGACATCGAGCACCGCGCCGACCGACGCCACCGCGAATGCGTAGGACTGCCGATCGCGCACCTTGCGGTACGTGGAGTGGGCGTCGGCGGCAGGCTTCGGGATGTCGATGGCCGTGACGATCTCGTCCCGTCCGACGGTGTTGTCGCGCTCCGGCTCGTCGCCGGGGAGTCGGTAGAAGTCGTCGATTGCCAGAACGCGCTCACCATCGACGCTCTGAACGACCACGCGCGCATCGAGCGCCGAGAGCGCGACTGCCATATCGGAGGGATGGGTTGCCACGCAGGACTCGGAGGCACCCAGGATTGCCAGGTTTCGGTGCTCACCCGTCCGCGCCGGGCAGCCCGAGCCGGGTTCACGCTTGTTGCACGGCTTGGAAGCATCCATGAAGTACACGCAGCGGGTGCGCTGGAACAGGTTTCCGCCGGTGGTGGCCATGTTGCGGAGTTGGCCCGAGGCACCGGAGAGCACCGCGCGCGCGAGGACCGGATAGCGCTGACGGACCAACGGATGCACGGCGAGATCACTGTTGGTCACGGCCGCACCGATGCGCAGGGAACCGTCGTCGACCGTCTCGATGTCGTGCATCGGCAGGCGCGTCACGTCGATCAGCGTTCCCGGGTGCGCGACACCGAGTTTCATGAGGTCGACGAGGTTGGTTCCTCCGCCGAGCACCATGGCGTGTTCGTCCTCGGCCAAGCGGGCGAGGGCGTCGTCGACTGCGGTGGCGCTCTCGTATTCGAAGGTTTTCACGAGACGGCGTCCTGGACGGCCGGAACGATATTGGCGTAGGCACCGCACCGACAGAGGTTGCCGCTCATACGTTCACGCACTTCCCCGGAATCGAGGTCGATGTCGGTGGCCTCCAGGTCATCGGTGACCGCGCTCGGCCAACCCTGCTTCGCCTCCTCGATCACCGCGACCGCTGAGCAGATCTGCCCCGAGGTGCAGTATCCGCATTGGAACGCATCGCGGTCGACGAACGCCTGCTGCACGGGATGCAGTGTGTCTCCGTCGGCCAGCCCCTCGACGGTGGTGATCTCGCGATCGTGCTGGGCGATCGCGAACGTCAGGCAGCTGTTGATCCGCCGACCGTCGACCAGAACCGTGCAGGCACCACACTGCCCGTGGTCGCAGCCCTTCTTGGCACCGATCAGATCGAGATTCTCGCGTAGCGCGTCGAGCAAGGTGGTTCGGGTGTCGCAATCGAACTCGCGATCGGCCCCATTGACACGGAGTGTGACGGTGGTCATGCGATGGCAGATACCCGAGGCCTCGTCCACCAAACGCCGATGCCGGGTTCGATCCTCGGATCGGTCGAGGACCGTCGGAGGCTACGAGCCGGAGTGCAGCTAGCGCTTCCCCTTGAACTTTCCGCCGCGAGGTCCGCCGCTGCGGCCGGGAGGACCCGTGTCGGGTTGCAGCTGAATCAACACGCCACTGATCCGGGTGCGGCGTAATGCCTCGACGGTCTCGTCGGCGAGATCGGCCGGAAGCTCGACCAGCGAATGATCGGGTCGAATACTGATGTGTCCGAAGTCGCTTCGACGCAGACCGCCCTCGTTGGCGATGGCACCGACGATCGCACCGGGGGCGACGTGATGCCGCTTGCCGACGCTGATGCGGTAGGTGGCCATCTGCTGCCCCGTCTTACGGTGATGCGAACTGGCCGCATCCTCGTCGAACGTGCGCGGCGGACGAGGTTCCCGCGGCTGGCGAGGCGCGCGCGGCGGGGCAGGCGGTTCCGGCTTGAGCAGGAACGCTTCGCCGTCGCGAGACTGGATGGCCAGTGCTGCGGCGATATCGACCAAGGGCACGTCGTGATCGCGCTGGTAGTCCTCGATCAGGCGTCGGAACAGCGCCAGATTCTCGTTGCCCAGGCTCTCGGTGATGGAGTCCTTGAACTTCGTCACGCGCTGGGCGTTGACGTCGTCGACGCTGGGCAACTGCATCTCGGTGATCGGCTGCCGTGTCGCGCGCTCGATCGCCTTGAGCAGGTGCCGCTCACGCGGTGCAACGAACAGCAGTGCCTGACCGGCTCTGCCTGCACGGCCGGTACGACCGATGCGGTGCACATACGACTCGGTGTCGTGTGGAATGTCGTAGTTGATGACGTGCGAGATGCGGTCGACGTCGAGACCGCGGGCGGCCACGTCGGTAGCCACCAGGATGTCGATCTGGCCGTTCTTGAGCTGACCGATGGTGCGCTCGCGTTGCGCCTGCACGATATCGCCGTTGATCGCCGCTGCGGAGAACCCTCGCGCGCGCAGCTTCTCTGCGAGCTCCTCGGTGGCCTGCTTGGTGCGCACGAACATGATCATGGCCTCGAACTCTTCGACCTCGAAGATTCGAGTGAGCGCCTCGAGCTTGCGCTGATGTGCCACCTGGACGTAGCGCTGGGTGATGTTCGGTGCCGTCGACGTCTTCGTCTTGACGGTGATCTCCACCGGGTCGTGCAGGTACTGCTTGGAGATCTTGCGAATCGCAGCAGGCATCGTGGCCGAGAACAATGCGACCTGCTTGTACTCGGGAGTATCGGAGAGGATGCGTTCGACATCCTCCTGAAATCCCATCTTCAGCATCTCGTCTGCCTCGTCGAGCACCAGGTATTCGAGGCCGGACAGGTCGAGCGTGCCCTTCTCGAGATGGTCGATGACGCGGCCCGGCGTACCGACGATGATCTGAGCACCCTTACGCAGGCCCGAGAGCTGGATGCCGTACGCCTGGCCACCGTAGATGGGCAGAATGTGCAGACCTGGAATGTGGGTGGCGTATTTACCGAATGCCTCGGCGACCTGCAGCGCCAACTCACGAGTCGGCGCCAGCACCAGCGCCTGCGGCACCCGACGTGAGACATCCAGACGCGACAGGATCGGTACCGCGAACGCGGCGGTCTTGCCGGTTCCGGTCTGTGCGAGGCCGACGACGTCGTTGCCCGACATCAACGGCGGGATCGTGGCCGCCTGGATGGGCGAGGGGGTCTCGTACCCGACATCACGCAGGGCCTTCAGGACCCGCTCGTCTATTCCGAGATCGACAAAGGTGATGTCCTCACCGTCGACGACGGGAGCCGACCCCGGTGAGGGCGAACTCGTCTCGTCAGACGTCACGGCGGCATCCTGATCAGATTCTGAAGTGCTCATATGCAACCGAGTTTAGTACCTGCCAGGCCGCTTCGACTCCTTCTGCGCTGATCAGGTGACGAAAACGGCGTCCTCGAACGCGGGATGCGAGTGCCCTCACACATCTGCCCCCACGGAGATGGTCGACTACGCACAGTTAGGTTGTACTCCCAGTCACACTCACATCGCTCCGAATCGGCCGAAGAAATACACAAACCGGACAACCTCGGTGATGCGTTACGGACTCGGGTGTGATGAAATGCACAACTACCACGCTATTTATCCGTAAGGGGTCCAGCAGTGCGCGAATATTCTGTGCCGGCGTCGTTCACCATTCCCGACGACGCGTCCATGGCCGACACCGTATTCCGGTACGAAAAGGAATCGCCGAATCTCGTACCGTTCCAGCGACTCGTCGACGGCAACTGGACCGACGTCACCGCGGCCCAGTTCGCCAAGGAAGTCGCCGCAGTGGCCAAGGGTCTGATCGCCTCCGGCGTCGAACTCGGCGACCGCGTCGCCATCCTCAGCGCGACCCGGTACGAGTGGGTCGTCCTCGACTACGCCATCTGGACCGCAGGAGGATGCACCGTAGCGATCTACGAAACCTCCTCCGCAGACCAGGCCCAGTGGATTCTCGAGGACTCCGCCACCAAGCTGCTCGTCGTCGAGACTGCGGCGCACGCCTCGAACCTCGACGAGGTCACCAAGGGTGCCAAGGACCTGCGTGAGGTGCTGCAGATCGACGCCGGAGCCATCGACGAGCTGACCAGCCGCGGCGCGGGGGTCAGCGACGAGGACCTGCATGCGCGTCGGCACCAGGTCACCGCCGAATCACCGGCGACACTGATCTACACCTCGGGTACCACCGGCCGCCCCAAGGGCGTCCAGCTGACGCACTCGAACTTCTACGCCGAGGTCCAGGCCACCCAGATCGCTCTGCACGACTCGATGAAGGAGGGCAACCGCACCCTGATGTTCCTCCCGATGGCGCACGTGTTCGCCCGCGCCATCTCGTTCGGAGCATTCGAGTCCAAAGCAACAGTGGGCCACACCTCGGACGTATCGACCCTGGTGGAGCAGTTCGCCGTGTTCAAGCCGGACTTCATCCTCTCGGTACCGCGCGTGTTCGAGAAGGTCTACAACTCCGCCAAGCAGAAAGCGCACGACGGCGGCAAGGGCAGCATCTTCGACAAGGCCGCCGCGACGGCCATCGAATGGAGCGAGGCGCAGGAGAAGGGCGGCGCCGGGCTGCTACTGAACCTCAAGCACACCGTCTTCGACAAGCTCGTCTACTCCAAGCTGCGCGCGGCCCTCGGCGGCAACTGCGAACGCGCAGTGTCCGGTGGCGGCCCACTCGGTGCTCGCCTCGGCCACTTCTTCCGCGGTGCAGGCGTACCGGTCTACGAGGGATACGGACTGACCGAGACCAGCGCGGCCGTCACCGTCAACACCACCAAGGAACAGCGCGTCGGCACCGTCGGCAAGCCGATCAACGGCCACGCGGTCAAGGTCGCCGAGGACGGCGAACTGCTGCTCAAGGGACCGGTCGTCTTCAGCGGCTACTGGCACAACGACAAGGCCACATCCGAGGCGATCGTCGACGGCTGGTTCCACACCGGTGATCTCGGCGCGATCGATCAGGAAGGCTACGTCTCGATCACCGGCCGCAAGAAGGAGATCATCGTCACCGCAGGCGGCAAGAACGTCGCCCCCGCGGTGCTCGAGGATGCCCTGCGCGCCAACGCCATCATCAGTCAGTGCCTCGTGGTCGGCGACGCGAAGCCGTTCATCGGTGCCCTCATCACCCTCGACGCCGAGGCGCTGCCGGGCTGGCTCGAACGACACGGGCTCGCCGCCGACGTCCCGTTCGCGGAACTGTCGAAGAATGCCGATCTGGTAGCCGAGATCGACAAGGCCGTCGCGGAGGCCAACAAGAAGGTCTCCAGCCCCGAGCAGATCAAGAAGTACACGATCCTCGAGAACGACTTCACCGTCGAGACCGGCGAGCTCACCCCGACGATGAAGCTCAAGCGCAACATCATTCACGCCGAGCGCGGCAATGACATCGAGGCCATCTACTCCTAGATCGCTCACACGAACGACAAGGGCCCGGCGTATCGCCGGGCCCTTGTCGTTGTCGAGCTTCAGGACATGTGGTCGTCGAGGAACTCCGCGACCGCCAACGTCACCTTCAGGTGGATCTTCTCGTGCAACAAGTCGTGACCACCGTCGTCGAACTCCTGCAGAGATGCGTCGGGAACACCGGCGATCCAGTCACGCACCGCGTCGACCGGAGCCAACCGGTCGTCGACGCCGTGCACGGCGAGAATCGGAATCACGTTGTCTGTCAGATCGTCGGCCGAACCGGTCACGGACTTCGGGGTGCCGCACAGCACGGCACAGCGGACCGCCTCGGGGTGCGCACCGAGAGCTGCGATGGCCGTCGCAGCGCCCAATGAATGGCCCATCAGCGCGAACGACAACTCGGGATGCTCGGCCTCGGCGATGTCGAGCAACTGCAGCGCATTCTGTGCGAGGCCCGGAATCTGGGCCGCATCGAGCAACTCTCCCTCGGTGAGGCCGTGACCGACGTGATCGACGGCCCACACATCCACTCCGCGACCGTTGAGGATCCGGGCGAAGCGGTGATAGTGGCCGCTGTTCTGACCGAGACCGTGCAAGAAGACGAGACCGAAACGAGCATCGGGAACAGTCCAGTTTCGGTAATGGACAGCACCGGTGGCTCCGTCGAAAAATGGCATTCGATCATTTTGCCTTCTCGTGGCCGCTTCCGCGAACAACGTGACCGGTGCCGCATCCACCGATGGCTAGGGTTGGCGCTTGTGTTCCTCCTCGGCGATCGGGTCATCTACAGCGCCAGCGATCTGGCGGCGGCAGCGTCCTGCGAATTCGGGCTGCTGCGCAGGCTGGACGGGCTGACCGGACTGCTCCCGCGCACAGTGGCCGAGCCCGATCCGATGCTCGACCGCACCTCTGCCCTCGGATTCGAGCACGAACGCCGTCAGCTCGACGCATTCGAGCAGCGCTACCCCGGTGGCGTACTGACGATGGAGCGACCGGGTCGCACTGCGCAGGAGATGGCCGATGCCTCGTGGGCGACGTTCACCGCCCTGACCGCTCGTACCCCCGTGCTGTATCAAGCCACGTTCTTCGACGGTCGATTCCTGGGTTTCTGCGATTTCCTGGTGGCCGAAGGATCCGGCTACGCGGTCTACGACACCAAACTGTCGCGGCACGCGAAAGTGCCTGCGCTGCTGCAGCTGGCGGCCTATGCCGATGCGTTGCGTGCCGGCGGCATCACCCCGAGCGAGACCGCCCACCTGATGCTCGGCGACGGGAGCGACTCCGCACACTCTCTGACCGAGATCCTTCCGGTCTATCGCCAGTCTCGCGACCATCTGCAGCACATCCTCGACGAACACCACGCCGAAGGCACAGTGGTCGACTGGTTCGATCCGCGCTACTCCGGCTGCGGACAGTGTGCGTCCTGCACCGTCGAAGTCGAGCTCCATCGCGACCTGGTTCTCGTCGCAGGCATGCGCGTGAGCACACGGGAGAAACTGTTCGACGCGGGAATCACCACCGTCGACGAGCTCGCCGCCTCGACCGGGACGGTGGACGGAATCTCCAGCCGCACGATCACGAATCTGCGAGCGCAGGCCGAGTTGCAGGTGCGCCAGGAACGTAGCGGCAACCCCGAATTCGAAATCTTCGACGCCGAGGCCCTCGGCGTGATCCCCGAGCCCGATCCGGGCGACATCTTCTTCGATTTCGAGGGCGACCCGCTGTGGGCGGAGACCGGCAGTTCGGCACCTGAGGGCGTACCGCGGGCTCGACTCCCGGAGTGGGGACTCGAGTACCTCTTCGGTGTCTACACCGCCGACGGTGATTTCCTCCCGTTCTGGGCGCACGATCGCGCCCAGGAACGCCGCGCCCTGATCGAGTTCCTCGACTACGTGACCACCCGTCGCGCGGCCTACCCGAACATGCACGTCTACCACTACGCGCCGTACGAGAAGACCGCGCTGCTGCGCCTGGCCGGTCGGCACGGAGTAGGCGAGGACGCCGTCGACGACCTACTGCGAGACAACGTTCTGGTGGACCTGTATCCCGTCGTGCGATCCGCGGTGCGCATCGGGGCCAGGTCCTACAGCATCAAGAAGCTCGAACCCCTGTACATGCCCGCGGCCCGTGACGGAGACGTCACCGACGCGGCTGCGTCGATCGTCGAATACGCGAACTGGTGCGATCTACGAGACCAGGGCAAGACGGCCGAGGCCGCGGCGTTGCTCGCAGACATCGCCGAGTACAACCGGACCGACTGTGAATCGACTCTGCGACTGCGTGATTGGTTGCTCGACCGAGCGGCGGACGCCGGTGTGGCACCGCGAGCGGATCAGCAGCTCGCGCCCCAGGAGCGCGCTGGCGACAGCGCGAGTCCGCTCGAACATGCGCTCGCCGAATACGCAGGACTGGCCTGGGACCGCACCCCGACCCAGCAGGCCGTCGCCCTGTTCTCCGGCGCCATCGGTTACCACCGGCGCGAGCGAAAGCCGTTCTGGTGGGCGCACTTCGATCGCCTCACCCAACCCCTGGACGAGTGGGCCGACGCGGCAGAGGTGTTGAAAGTCGAACGCGCAGAACTGGTGCACGACTGGATGAAGACAGCGCCGACGCAACGGGTACTGCGTCGACAGATCAAGCTGCTGGGGCATCTGAGCAACGGTGCACTCTCGGGCGCGAAGGTCAAACTGCTGTATGCCGATCCCGCCCCCGAGGGACTACCGAAGCAGCAGCCGAACCATCGGGCGACCACGTCGGTGGAGATCGTCGAGACCGGCTACGAGGGCCCCTTGGACATGGTCGTGGTGCAGGAGAACCTGCGCAAGGGTGTGGACGCGTACATCGACTTCCCCATCGCGACCGCACCGGAGCCGCCGCCTGCCACCAAGTATCTCGAAGAGGCCATCGCCGGAGTTGCCGGCGAGGTCAGCACCGCCCTGCCGCAGCTGCCGCGCACCGCCGTCGCCGATCTGCTGACCTCCTCTGCGCCCCGAACTCGCTCCGGGAACGGCCTCCCCGCGGTGCAGGGCAGCGACTATGCCACTGCGGTCACCGCTGCGCTGCTCGATCTGGACAACTCCTACGTAGCCGTGCAGGGGCCGCCCGGAACCGGGAAGACCTACACCGCAGCGCGGGTGATCGCCGAATTGGTCGATGTTCATCACTGGCGAATAGGCGTCGTCGGCCAGTCGCACCACGTGGTGAACAATCTGCTGGACACCGTCGTGGCGGCCGGAGTGGACCCGGCCCGAGTGGGCAAGAAGGCCCCGACTGCCCACACAGTCGTGGACCCCTCGGACTACTCTCGTTTCGTCACCGACGCCGAGGCAGGGTGCGTCATCGGCGGCACCGCCTGGGACTTCTCCAACCCGGGCCGGATACCGCCCGGGGCCCTGGATCTACTCGTCGTCGACGAGGCGGGACAGTTCTCTCTGGCCAACACCATCGCCGTCTCGGTCTCCGCCCGCAATCTGTTGCTGCTCGGCGATCCGGCGCAGCTGCCACAGGTCAGCCAAGGCACCCATCCCGAACCCGTGGACGAGTCGGCGCTCGGCTGGATCACCGACGGCCACCCGACGCTGCCCGCCGACCGCGGCTATTTCCTCGCGACGACGTGGCGGATGCATCCGGATCTGTGTGCACCCGTCTCGGCATTGTCGTACGAGGGCAAACTCGAGTCCAACAGCACTGTGACACAGGCACGTTCACTCGATGCTCTCGAGCCCGGCCTGCACATCGTCTATCTCGACCATCATGGAAACTCCACCGATTCGGTGGAGGAAGCCGACGAGATCGTTGCCCGAGTGCAGGACCTGCTGGGCCGACGGTGGAGCGACCCCCAGTCCTTCGAGGGATCCCGGCCGATGGAACAGACCGACTTCCTGGTCGTCGCGGCCTACAACGCTCAGGTCGCCGTCATCGTCGAACGACTCGCAGCTGCGGGACTCGGCGACGTCTCGGTGGGCACCGTCGACAAATTTCAGGGCCGACAAGCCCCGGTGGTACTGATCTCGATGGCAGCATCGGCGATCGAGGATGTTCCGCGGGGCATGGGATTTCTGCTCTCGCGCAACAGACTCAATGTCGCGGTCTCCCGTGGTCAGTGGGCCGCCATACTGATCCGATCGCGAGCCTTGACGCAGTACCTACCGTCGACGCCGACCGGACTGAGCACCCTCGGAACCTTCATGGCATTGTGCCAGAACGGAATTCAGCCGAAAGCCATTCCCTCGCCACGATAGGTGGGTACCGCCTCGACAGATCCGTCCGCGTGCACCAGCTGCAGTGCGTCGAACCGCTCGCACAACTCGCCCGCCTTCGCATGTCGAAACCAGACGCGATCACCGATCTGCACCTCCTCGGCCCCACTCACCGGAGTCTGCACCTCGCCCGCGCCCTCGTTGCGCAGCAACTTCAGACCCGATGTCACCACTCCTGCGACCTTCCTCGACCACGCGACCGGACGAGGTGATCTCGACGCCGACGCGGGCCCCGAGGCGATGTATCCACCGCCGAACAACGTGGCGATCTGCGGGGTGGGCTTACGCACCGCAGGCAGGGCGAAGAACAGCGAGGGCTCGGCCGAGAACGCGCGATACCGATCGAACAGCGTCGGCGCGAACAGGCCCGATCCTGCCGTGACCTCGGTGACGGCCGGATCTGCCGCAGAGAAGTCGATCGAACCAGTGCCCCCGCTGTTGACGATCTCGATGGGGCCGATCGCAGCAGTCACCGCCTCGACCACCGCAGCTCTGCGCGTGGAGATCTCGCGAGCAGAGAACGACTTCATCAATTCCATCGCGACATTGGAATCGGGGACACCGGCGATCTGCGCCTCGTAGAACATCAGACCGACCACCCGAAACCCACGTGATCGCGCTGCCCGCGCGAAAGCAGCGACCTGCTCGGGTTCGCGCAACGGCGAACGCCTGACCCCGATGTGCAGCGGCCCGATCCGCAGCGAGGCATCGACGTCGATGCAGATGCGCGGCTTGAGCAACTCGCTGTCGGTTACCTCACGGACGATCTCGAGCTGTGCGAGATCGTCGACCATCAAGGTGACACGACCCGAGAGCACCCGATCGTTGACGACCTCGGCGAGCGCGGTGCGGTCGACGCTCGGGTATCCCATCACGATGTCGTCGACGCCGTTGCGTGCCAGCCACACGGCTTCGGGCAACGAGTACGCCATGACCCCACGCACGCCCTCGCTCGCGAGAACCCGATCGAGCACTGCCCGACACCGCACCGACTTGCTCGCAATCCGGATGGGGACCCCGTTCGCTCGCGCTAGCAGCGCCGATGCGTTGGCATCGAGAGCCGTCGAATCGACTGCAGCCAAAGGTGATTCGAGCCCCTCGGTGGCGGCGGCGATGCGGGACAATGGTGTCGAGTCGGTGATTGCGACACCAGCGATCGAACTCATACGGCTCATTCCTTCGTCGTTGCCGGGCCTGCACAGTCAAGCACTCCGCCGCCGAGAAGTCCCGGCGAACACTCAGCGGTCCTGGGCCTTGGCCGCGATCAGACCCGACAGGTCGTCTATCTGCGCCAGCACCTCGAGATCATCACCGTCGACCAACCACCGCAACACCAAGCCGTCGAGGGTGGCCATCCCGAAACGGGCGATCGATTCCACCGGCTCCAACCACCGTGTACCGGTGTGATCGGAACAGTTCTCGAAGAACTGCCGCGCCTCGGTATCTCTGATCCGATACTGGCCACTGGCGATCTCGGCTGCCGTGGCCGACCCGAGCGCGCGGTGCCTGAGCAGGTAGGTCTTGATCTCGTAAGCGAGCAACTGCCGGTCCGGCGACTTCTCGATCAACAACCACACCGCGCTCAGCCCGCCGTGCACCAGTTCGCGCAGACCCCGCACGCCCGGCAGCTCGCGGGTGTCCACTGCGCTGGCCAGAGCGGCGTGCAGAATCTCGGTGACGTCGACGATGAGGTGCTCCCCCATCGCGATCACCAGATCCTGCTTCGTCTCGAAGTGGTATTGCACTATGCCCTTGGTGACACCGGCGTACTCCGAGAGCGCGCGGACCGTCAGAGACTCGATTCCCACTCGCTCGGCAACGTCGATCGCCGACTGCACCAGTTGTGCGCGTCGCACACCCGCAGGCAGCCTCGATTGCATCACCCGATACTAGGGCGCAGCCTGAGTCTGTGCCTCGGATTGACTCATGCGGAACGACTCACATGAGCCTGCGGAACGACTATTTGACATAGTGATTCGATGATCGAGCGGTCGTGGCAGAACTGGGCGGGCAATCAGTGTGCGTTTCCTTCGCACACGGCCAAACCCTCGTCGGTGGACGACCTCCGAGTCGAAGTGCAGGCCGCCGCGGCGCGGTCCCAGTCGGTGCGGTGTGTCGGTGCCGGGCATTCCTTCACCCCGATTGCCGTCACCGACGGAGTCCAGATCGGCCTGGATTCACTGCGCGGGATCGAATCGGTCGTTCGCGTGGCCGACGGTTCCGCCGAGGTGACGGTCCTTGCCGGCACTCGGCTGCACGAGCTGACCGCTCGGCTGTGGGACCTCGGGTTGGCCATGACCAATCTGGGCGATATCGACGAGCAATCCATCGCCGGAGCCATCTCCACGGGAACTCATGGAACCGGAGCACGCTTCGGCGGCATCGCCACCCAGGTGCGTGCGCTGGAGTTGATGACGGCGGACGGAAAGCTGGTGCAGTGCTCTCGCGAGGAGAACTCCGATGTGTTCCACGCGGCCCGCGTCGGCCTCGGTGCGCTCGGTGTGATCACCCGGGTGACGCTCGAGTGCGTGCCGGCCTTCGCTCTGCGCGCCGTCGAGGAACCGTCGACGCTACGGGAAACCCTCGAGGACCTCGAGGAGACCGTGGCAGGCGTCGACCACTTCGAGTTCTACTGGTTTCCGCACACCGACCGCGTGCTGACCAAACGCAACACCCGCCTGCCCGGTGACGCGACGCTGCGACCACTGGGAAGAGTGCGCTCGTACGTCGACGACGAACTGTTGTCCAACACCGTCTTCGAGGGCCTCAATCGCCTGGTGACGCGTGTGCCGGCTCTGATTCCTGCGCTCAATGCGGTCTCGGCCCGGGCGCTGTCTGCCCGCGAGTACACCGACCGCTCGTACCGGGTGTTCGCGTCGTCGCGGACCGTGCAGTTCGTCGAGATGGAGTACGCGGTACCGGTGTCCGAGATCGGGTGGGTGCTGCGCGAGGTGGATCGTTGGCTCGAGCGATCAGCGGTGTCCATCGCGTTTCCCGTCGAGGTGCGCTTCGCCGCGGCCGACGACATCTGGCTCTCCACCGCGTCGGGACGCCCGACGGCGTACCTCGCCGTGCACCAATATCACCGGCGTGACCACCGGGAATACTTCGATGCGGTCGAAGCCATCTGCCGCAGCGTCGGCGGTCGGCCACATTGGGGCAAACTGCACTCGCTCGGCAGCGCCGAACTGCGCGATTCCTACGATCACTTCGACGACTTCCTACGCATCCGCGATGAGATGGACCCGGCAAAGTTGTTCGGCAGCGAGTACCTCGAACGTTTGTTGTCGTGAGCGGTGGTTCGCACACACTGCCACGAAATACCGCGCACGACCGTTTCGCTTACATTGGAGCGAGTGAGTACAGGAAAACGCGCGCTGTCCGGCATCATCGCGGCCGGAGTCGTCCTCGGCGTCGGTGAGCTGATCGCCGTACCCATCGGACCGACCTCGTCGCCGCTGACCGCCGTCGGGTCCTCGGCTGTCGACCACAGTCCGGCCCCGGTCCGTGAGTGGGCCATCGATACATTCGGCACCTCGGACAAACTCGCCCTGTTCGTCGGTATGGCCCTCGTGATCGCCGCTGTCGCCGCAGCGGCAGGTGTCGCCCGCAAGCCGATCGGTGCAGCGGTGTTCGCGGCTCTGGGCGTGCTCGGCGTCCTCGCGGCCGTCACCCGCCCCGACGCCACAGTCGTCTATGCGGTTCCGACCATCGGCGGCGTCATCGTGGGCATCGTCGTCCTGCACTCCCTCATCGGTGCCGCTGCCCCTGCGACCGAAGGCATGAACCGACGCAGCTTCCTGACTCTCGCCGCCGGTGCCGCGGCACTCGGAGTGGTCGCCGGAACAGCCGGACGGATGCTGACCTCGGCCCGAGCGGTCACCGCCGATCGCCTCGGTTTCATGCTCCCGACGCCGACGCCGCAGCCCCCGATACCGGACGGGGCAGACCTGAAGATCGAC
This sequence comes from Rhodococcus sp. MALMAid1271, assembly GCF_049195265.1. Taxonomy (NCBI): domain Bacteria; kingdom Bacillati; phylum Actinomycetota; class Actinomycetes; order Mycobacteriales; family Nocardiaceae; genus Rhodococcus; species Rhodococcus sp. MALMAid1271. The sequence continues at coordinate 51,014 of NZ_JBMIRQ010000087.1, forward strand.
GGCCTCGCGTCGTACATCACGCCGAACGAGGACTTCTATCGCATCGATACTGCGTTGGTCGTGCCGCGCGTGGCGTCGGACACGTGGTCGCTGCGTATCCACGGGATGGTGGACCGCGAGATCGTGCTGACGTTCGCCGATCTTGCACAACGTCAGGCGGTGGAGAAGACGATCACCCTGACCTGCGTGTCCAATATCGTCGGCGGCGATCTGGTGGGCAATGCGACGTGGATCGGCTACCCGCTCAAGGACATTCTCGAGGAAGCGGGCATTTCGCCGGATGCGGACATGGCCCTGTCGTCGAGCAGTGACGCCTTCACCGCGGGCACGCCCATCGAGGTGCTGCTCGACGGCCGCGACGCGCTGCTCGCCGTCGGCATGAACGGCGCACCGTTGCCCGTGGAGCACGGCTACCCGGCGAGGCTCGTCGTCCCCGGCCTGTACGGCTACGTCTCGGCGACCAAATGGGTCACCGATATCGAGATCACCCGATTCGATCGCGTGACCGCGTACTGGACCGACCGAGGCTGGGGAGCGCGCGGACCGATCAAGACGGCCTCCCGAATCGACACCCCGCGATCGGGCAGTTCGGTGCCTGCCGGGAAGACGGTGGTCGCGGGCGTCGCCTGGGATCAGCACACCGGCATCGACGGCGTGGAAGTACAAGTGGACGAGGGCAATTGGGTGCCGGCCACGCTCTCGCAGGAGTATTCCAAGGACACCTGGAGGCAGTGGGTGGTGGAGCTCGACTTGCCTGCGGGACAGCATTCGATCCGCGCCCGCGCCACCAACTCCGCTGGTGAGCTGCAAACGAACAAGACCGCCGACACCGTTCCCGACGGGGCCACCGGCTACCCGAGGATCTCGCTGACGGCGACCTGAGCTACCGCTTCGCGAAGCTCGCGCGGATCGAGTTCTCCGCCAACTGCTTTCGCTCCTGCGAGGTCAGTCCGATACCTGCTTCGAGGGCAGCGAAGTTGTCGTCGACATAGCCACCGAAGTAGGCGGGGTCGTCGGAATTGATCGACACCGACAGTCCTCGCTCGAGCATTCGACGCAGCGGCACCTGCTGGACCTCGTCGACCACCTTGAGCCGAACATTGGACAGTGGGCAGACGGTGAGCGGAATCTGCTCCTCGACGAGACGATCGATCAGCGCCTCGTCTTCCAGGCACCGCACGCCGTGATCGATGCGCTCGACCTTCAGCAGATCCAACGCCTGCCAGATGTACTCCGGCGGACCTTCTTCACCGGCATGGGCAACGACATGCAGGCCCTCGGCACGCGCCTTGGCGAATACGTCGACGAACAGCGACGGTGGGTAGCCCACCTCTGCGGAATCGAGTCCGAGCCCGATGATCGGGGCCTGCATCGCCAACAGGTCGTCGAGCAACTGATTCGCATGCAATACCGGCTTGTCTCGCAGGATCGACGCGATCAATCCACTGGTGACGCCGAATTCGCGCTCGCTGGAGGCACACGCGTCGGCCAGTCCGTCGACGACGGCCGCGAGGGGGACGCCGCGCTCGGTGTGCGCCTGCGGATCGAAGAAAATCTCCGCGTGCGTCACTCCGGCCTGCGCTGTACGTCGGAAATAGGCCCGAGCGAGATCAGCGAAGTCCTCTGCCGTCCGCAGCACTACCATGTTCGCGTAGTACAGATCCAGGAACGACTGCAGGTCGGTGAACTCGTATTTTGCGCGCAGTTCATCGATGTCGTTGTAGGGCAACGTGATTGCGTTGCGTTCGGCAAGCTCGAAGATCAGCGGAGGCTCGAGAGACCCTTCGATGTGCAGGTGCAGTTCGGCCAGTTGATCAGTACTCACTCACTCGATGCTACTTGCCCGTGTACGTCGCCTTACCCGGGCCGACCTCGAGGAAACTCTGCACCGCTCCGCGTAGATCCTCGGTCTCGAACAGTGCGCCGGAAACCTCGGAGGTGATCTCGTCCGCGTGGGCCACTCCACCCGAACGCCACGCTGCCACAATCTGTTTCGTTGCCGCATGCGCGGCGGTGGGGCCGTCGGCCAGTCGATGGGTCAGCGCGAGGGCCGCGGCGTCGACGTCGTCGTGGATCTGATTGACGACGCCCCACTCCTTCAGCGTCTGCGCGTCGTACAGATCACCGGTCATGACGAGCTCGCGAGCCCGACCCGAACCGGCTCGTTCGGCCAACCGCTGCGGCCCACCCATCGACGGCGTCAACCCGACGACGGTCTCGACCAGACCGAACTTCGCCTTCGGTCCGGCAAGAATGATGTCGCAGGCCAACGAGATCTCGAAGGCCGCGGTGAGGGTCAAGCCGTGCGCTGCGTAGACGACCGGGCAGGGCAGCGCCTCGAGTGGATGGGCGATATCGGCGAACAGGCCACGCCACAGGTCGGCACCCTGCGCGGCGGACAAACCCTCGAAGACGTGCACGTCGACGCCCGCAGAGTTGACCTTGCCTTCGGCGCGCAACAGCACCGCACGTGGCGGGTTCGCGACGAGATCGGCCACATTCGCCGCCACCGCGTCGAACATCGCTTGATCGAAGAGATTGAGCGGGCCGTGATCGAAGGTGAGCACGGCAACCTCCGCCCCGGCCTCGGTAACGGATCGAACGAGCGAAGTGGGTGCGTCAACCATGTCTCGCATAGTGCCACACCCCTTCCGGGCGGTTGTTACCAGCGAGTATTGTTCAGGGCACTAGCCGTTACCGAGAGGAACAAGCAAGTGAAGCGCAGCCTGTTCGAGTCCGATCACGACGACTTCCGCGCATCGGTACGCGAGTTCGTCGCCAGGACCATCGCGCCCGTCGAGGAAAAGCTGATCGAACAGCGTTACATCGACCGCGACATCTGGCTCGAAGCCGGACGCAACGGCTTCCTCGGACTCGAAGTACCCGAGGAATACGGCGGCAGCGGAGCCGAGGACTACCGATTCAACGCCGTGCTGGGTGAGGAACTCGCCCGCTCGAGCGCCGCGGTGGCGTCGTGCTTCGGTATCCACGTGGACATCGTGGCTCCGTACTTGGTCAAGCTGACCACCGAGGAGCAGAAGAAGCGCTGGCTGCCCGGCTTCTGCAGCGGCGAGATCCTCACTGCCATCGCGATGACCGAACCCTCCGGCGGCTCCGACCTGGCCGCGCTGAAAACCACTGCTGTCAAGGACGGCGACGATTTCATCATCAACGGGTCCAAGACCTTCATCACCAATGGCAACTCCGCCGACCTCGTCGTCGTCGCCACCCGTACGACGCCCGAGAAGAAGGCCAGGGGCATCACTCTCTTCGCCGTCGAGAACGGCACCGAGGGCTTTACTCGCGGCCGCAAACTCGACAAGGTCGGGCAGCCCGAATCAGACACAGCCGAACTGTTCTTCGAGAACGTGCGGGTGCCGAGCGCGAACATGATCGGCGAATTCGACGGCGGCTTCATCCACATGATGCAGCTTCTTCCCCAAGAACGCATCAGCTGCGCGGCGGCCAACCTCGGTCACGTTCGCCCCATCCTGGAGGAGACGCTGCAGTACGCCAAGGACCGCAAGGCCTTCGGCCAGCAGATCGGCTCGCTCCAGTGGAACAAGTTCCTGCTCGCCGAGCTCGTCACCAAACTCGATGTGGCACAGGCATACATCGACAACTGCATCACCGCGCACGGTGAAGGCGAGCTGACGGCCATCGATGCGGCCAAGGCGAAGTGGTGGAGCTCGCAGGTGCAGAACGAGATCCTCGATCACTGCGTGCAGCTGCACGGCGGCTACGGATTCATGAACGAATACCGCGCCGCGCGTGCATGGAAGGACGCTCGCGTGACCAAGATCTGGGCCGGATCGAACGAAATCATGAAGGAACTGATCGGCCGCGATCTGGGACTGTGAGCGACTGCGACACTTACTTGAATGCGGGCCGGGCGTAGCAGCCGACCGCGATCATGCCGCAGATCAGCACGGCTGCAGGCAGAATCAGCGACTGCGCCATCGCCGTGGTGAATCCGTCGCGCAGCATCTCGGGCACTCGCCCGGCGAATTCGTTTGCCCCGGTTGCCGATCCACTGGTCGGTAGTTCGACGGCCAGTCGCGACTGGATGAGCGCGCCGATACCAGCACTACCGAGTACCGAGCCGATCATCCGGGTGGTGTTGTAGATTCCCGAACCTGCGCCCGCCTGACTCATCGGCAGGTTGCGAGTTGCGGTGGCCGCCAACGGAGACCAGATCAGCGCATTCGCCACACCCATGGCCGCGACGGGAAGCAGCAGCTTCCAAATGGCGGTGGTGGGCGTCATCTCGTAGGCGAACCACAGCAGCGACGCGGAGAGAATGAACAGCCCTGATCCGGCGATGTAGCGGGGATGCGTCTTGTCCACGAGTTTGCCGACGTTGGGCGCAAGGATGCCGGTCAGCAGCGCCATCGGGACGAACAGCAACGCCGAACGGGTCGGCGAGAGGCCGGTGACGCTCTGCGCGTAGAACATGATCGGCAGCATCATGCCGGACATTGCGAAACCCATTGCCGCGATGCCGATATTGGACAGTGAGAAGTTGCGATCACGGAACAGCGCCAGCGGCACCAACGGTTCGCTCGTGTTCACCGCCTGCCAGTACAGGAACCCTGCGAAGACGAGCAGACCGAGGCCGATGAGGACCCAAATACCGGTACCCCAGTCGTACTTCTGCCCTTCCTGGATGCCGAACACGATGCAGAACAGTCCGACGGCGCTCAATGCGACACCGAGCAGATCGAATTTGTGGTCGTGGGTGGGCAGCGCCGGGACGAATTTGAGCGCCAACGCAATTGCCACGACTCCGACCGGCAGATTGATGAAGAAGATCCACTCCCAACCGAGCGAGTCGACGAGTACACCGCCGAGGATGGGGCCGACGAGGGTCGCCACTCCTGCGACGGCTCCCCATGCCCCCATGGCCGTTCCACGCTTCTCGGCCGGGAACACTCGGGTGATCACTGCCATCGTCTGCGGGGTGATCATCGCAGCACCGAGACCCTGCACCGCGCGGGCCGCGATGAGCATCTCGATCGATCCCGACAGTCCACACCAGGCCGAGGCGAGGGTGAACACCACGAGGCCGGCAACGTACAGATTCTTGGGACCGAATTTGTCACCGAGACGTCCGGTGACCAGCAGCGGCACCGCGTAGGCCAGCAGGTACGCACTGGTCACCCAGATGACGTTGTTGATGTCGGTACCGAGGCCCGCCAGGATGGCAGGCTGTGCGACGGCCACGATCGTGGTGTCCACCAAGATCATGAAAAATCCCAGGCAGAGCGCCCACAGCGCGGGCCAGGGCCTGATCTCGCGTTGTAGCGGAGCGGTCTCGACGGCGTTCATTGTCTCTCCTCGTCCCGATCGGTCGGGGTGATGTGGTGTGCAGAGATCTCGTGCGGCCACGCGAGCTCGCCGCTGTCGACTCGATGTACGTAGCTCGTCAACCAGTTCATTTCGGCCGTGAGCATGTGATAGGTGTAATCGATTCCAGCCCAATAGACTTCGGACACTGCGCGTTCCGCCGCGAGGCGCTGGTAACCGGACAGTTCCTCGATCTCACGACCGAGGTCCTCGATGCGCGCCCGGAGCAACGCGAGTACCTCGGAAGCCGGCAGATTGTGCATCTCGGACAGGCCGAGAGCGAACCGCGGATATTCGCGTACCGGGGTGCGCAGAATCTCGGCAAGCCGATCGACCAGAATTCGCCGTCCGGCAGGCGTGATCTCGTACGTCGTGCGCTCGGGACGATTGCCGCCGCGGTCGGTGCCGACTTCGGCGACCAGCGCTCGCTCGTGCAGTCGCGCCACGGCGTGATACAGCGATCCGGGTCGGACCTTGACGATCCGGTCTTCCTTTCGCTCCACCAGCAGCTGATACATCTCGTAGGGATGCATCGGTGCTTCCGACAGCAGCGCCAGCACCGAGACGCCCAGCGGGTTCACCACCTCGCCCCGCATCGCTGCCCCCTCGATACCCCGTCCGAATTATTCCAACTGGAATATAGGGTCAGGGCTCGAACGAAAGCAACCAGGACAATCCTCTGATCAGAGGATCAAACGGACATACAAACCACACAAGGACACCGACCGAAGACGGTGCCCTACCAACAGATATGCCCTACAAACAGACATGCCCCACAAACAGACATGCCCTACCAACAGACAAAGGCCGGATACTCGGAATTTCTTCCGTGTATCCGGCCTTGTCACCGAGTTTCTGGTTGAGATTACTTCGAGAAGGTCACTCCGCCAGGAGAAATCGGGTTACGAAGCTTGAATCAGATGGCGCGGACGCCGGTAGCCTGGGGGCCCTTCTGACCCTGGCCCACCTCGAACTCCACGCGCTGGCCCTCGTCGAGCGACTTGAAGCCGCTACCCTGAATCTCCGAGTAATGAACGAAAACGTCCGGTCCGCCACCATCCTGCTCGATGAAGCCGAAGCCCTTTTCGCCGTTGAACCACTTCACACTGCCCTGCGTCATTCTGTAAACCTTCTGTAAGCGAGCTAGATCTTCACGTCGAAGCTCTAATCTCAACGCCGAGTCTGCCATCTCTCGGCGCTCAGCGATACACCGGGGGCGAAAAAGTCCCAAAGATTGCTTCCTGACGGCAAAACCAGAACGTCGCTCGAGCCCACGATGGTTAATCTCGATACGTGGATTTCCCCCGTCTCGACGCCGGCCTTTTCGACTCGCACAAACTCGATATCGTTCGCCTTGCCTGGTGTCGACAACTCCACCTGGCCGACGACGCCCTCGCCACCGACGCGCGACGCGTCGAGCACGTCGTCGACTCCACGGACATCACGGTGCTGCGACTGGCCGAGACCACCGTCATCAGCGCTCCGGCCTGGGCGGTGGACGCATCGCGATCGATCACCGACCAGGCAGGTACGGACCGAACCTGGATGTCGTCACTGCTCGGGAACCTCGCCGAGCGCTACGCCATCGACACCCACACGCTTGCCTACGGCACGGAGATCGGTCATTCCATCGAGGTGCACGACCCGTTGATCTCCCACGACGCCGCGCACGCCCGCAACCTCGCGGCGCACTGCACTGCCGCCGACGTCGAGGAGGCCTTCGGCGAACCGGTCTCACGCCACTGGTTCACGATGCTCGGCGACGATCGACCCGCCGACTCCGCGAGCTCGCTTTCCTCGGCCGGATACTCCGAACAGCAGTCGATCCTGGCGGACATGCGCGTGCTCACGGACCCCGAGCACCGCCGTCGGGGTCACGCCCACGTGGTCGGCCGACTGGCGACCAACGATGCAATCGACGACGGCCTGATACCTCAATGGCGATCCCGACCCGAAAACGCCATTGCTCGACGCCTCGGCGCGCGACTCGGTTACGTGGAAATCGGCGCATGCCACACGGCCGTCCTCACCTCGTGATGGAGATTGAGGTGCGGGTGAACTGGGTAGCGTCGTGCATGACCGACCGAACGATGTGAGGAGTCGACTCGATGGGCGACAATGCGGCCTACGTGGAACCGGGCAAGGAATTCACCCGCGATACCAATTACATTTCGACGCGAATCACCGCCGACGGCAGTGACGGCTATCCGGTGGAGGCAGGGCGCTATCGATTGATTGCCGCAAGGGCCTGCCCATGGGCGCACCGGTCCATCATCGTGCGCCGACTGTTGGGACTCGAAGACGCACTGTCCCTCGGCATTCCCGGACCGACCCACGACCCTCGCAGCTGGAACTTCCAAGAGGAACCGGACGGCCTGGACTCGGTATTGCAGATCCCGAGGTTGCAGGACGCCTACTTCGCCCGCTTCCCCGATTACGAGCGCGGCATCACCGTCCCTGCCATCGTCGACGTTCCCACCGGCCAGGTCGTCACCAACGACTACCCACAGATCACCCTCGACCTGTCGACCGAGTGGACGCAGTTCCACCGCGACGGAGCCCCCGATCTGTATCCGGAGGCCCTGCGCGGCGAGATCGACGAAGTGGCCCAGTTGGTGTTCGAGGACGTCAACAACGGTGTGTACCGCTGCGGATTCGCCGGCTCCCAGGAGGCCTACGACAAGGCCTACGACCGACTGTTCGCCCGCCTCGACTGGCTCGTCGAACGCCTGGCCACACGGCGCTATCTCGTCGGCGACCACATCACCGAGGCCGATGTGCGCCTGTTCACCACACTGGTGCGCTTCGACCCCGTCTACCACGGTCACTTCAAGTGCAACCGCAGCAAACTCAGTGAGATACCGGTGCTGTGGAACTACGCGCGCGATCTGTTCCAGACCCCGGGTTTCGGCGACACCGTCGACTTCGACCACATCAAGCGGCACTACTACGAGGTGCACACCGACGTCAATCCGTCGGGCATCGTGCCCAAGGGCCCCGACCTGTCCGGATGGCTCGAACCGCACGGGCGTGAAGCCCTCGGCGGATCACCGTTCGGTGACGGCACCGCTCCCCCGCCTCCGAAATCCGACGAGCTCGTTCCACAGGATCACTGGGTGCGCTGAACCTGCGAATCGACCGGCCACCACACTCGCGACCGAAAGAGGCATCGATGGCAGGCAAGAAGGACGACGCACAGATCGACGGCCCGAACGGAGGCAAGCTCGAACGGGCCTTGGTCAACATCCTCGACAACGCCAGCCGCCTACAGGGTCCCGCCGTCGACAAATATGTCGCGCACGTGCGTCGGGCGCACCCGTACGACACGCCGGCGCAGATCATCGAACGCCTGGAGAAGCGGTTTCTGCTCGCGGTCACCGGTAGCGGCTCGGCCGTCGGTGGTGCAGCGGCGGTCCCGGGAATCGGAACTGTCACCTCACTCGCCGCGGTCGGGGCAGAAACCGCCTTCTTCATCGAGTCCTCGGCGCTGCTGACGCTCTCGGTCGCGTCCGTGCACGGTATCCCCGTCGAGAACCACCAACAGCGTCGTGCACTCGTTCTGTCTGTCGCACTGGGTGAGTCGGGCATGCAGATCGTTCAGCGGACGGTCGGCACCACCGCCAAGAACTGGGGACCACTGATCACCTCCCGCATACCCGGCGGGGCGATGACGAACATGAACAAGTCGCTGGTGAAGAAGTTCATCACCAAGTATCTGGCCAAGCGCAGCGCGCTGGTGGTGGGCAAGATGCTTCCCGCCGGGATCGGCGCGGCGATCGGCGGCGCGGGCAACCGCGTGGTCGGCAAGGGCGTCATCAAGAACGCCCGTGACGCATTCGGCCCACCGCCCGCCCGATTCCCGGAAAACAGAATCATCGAACCCGACGAGTGAGGCCCCGGAATCCTCCCGAGGGGAATCTTCGCGAGACGCTCGCGTTCAACACGATATGACTTCCACACCTGAACTCGGTAAGTACGGCGTCTGGCGACGACACTCGGCGTTCACACCCGAGCTGTCCCGGTCGATCGAATCGTTCGGCTACGGCACGATCTGGCTCGGCGGCTCACCGCCTGCGGACCTGACGACCACCGAAGAGACTCTCGACGCCACCGAGACCATCGTCGTCGCCACCGGCATCGTCAACATCTGGTCGGACGCCGCGGCCGACGTCGCCGCGTCGTATCACCGGTTGGAGAGCAAGCACCCGGGTCGTTTCGTCCTCGGAATCGGGGCAGGCCATCCGGAGGCGACGCAGGAATACACCAAGCCGTACGACGCGCTGGTGGCCTATCTCGACGGTCTCGACGAGGCCGGAGTACCGGTGGAGCGACGCGTCCTCGCCGCCCTCGGACCGAAGGTGCTCGCGTTGGCTGCCGACCGCACCGCAGGGGCGCATCCGTACCTGACCACTCCCGAGCACACCCGCGAGGCGCGAGAAGCACTGGGACCGAACAAGATACTGGCCCCCGAACACAAGGTGGTCCTCGAGTCGGATCCGGAGAAGGCGCGCGCGATCGGCCGTCCACCGGTCAACGACCCGTACCTGCACCTGCGCAACTACACCAACAATCTGAACCGCCTGGGCTACTCCGACGAGGAGATCGGCGACGGCGGTAGTGATCGACTGATCGATGCGTTGGTCGCGCACGGTGGGGCCGAGGAGATCGCGGCTCGATTGAACGAGCACCTCGCCGCCGGCGCCTCGCACGTGACACTGCATTCGCTCCCCGACGACGGCGATCCGCTCACCACCTATCGGGAGATCGCAGCGGCCCTGCATACCTGACATCGGGTACTGGCGAGAAAGCGTCGGAAGCACCCCGTAGCCTCGGGTACCGGTTGCCGAGTGCAGCCGGTATCCGAGGTGATCCAAGGCCAGGGGGATGTCGCACAGATGACCAGCTATCCGGGAGCAGCGCTGGAAGCGCAGGCACTGACCAAGCAATTCGGCACCGTTCGCGCGGTGTCCGAGCTGAGCTTCGTCGTGCCACGCGGCACCGTCACCGGGTTCCTCGGCCCCAACGGATCCGGCAAGACCACCACGCTGCGCATGCTGCTGGGGCTCGTCCGCCCCACCTCGGGTGTCGGCCTGGTGAACGGCGCGCCCTTCCATACGGCCACGCACCCGGCCCACACCATAGGGGCCGTCCTGGACTCGCTGAGTCTGCATCCCAAACGCAGCGCCGCAGGACATCTGAAGATCTACACCGCGGCGATCGGTGTGCCCGACAGCCGCGCACTCGACGTGTTGCACCTGGTGGGCCTCGGCAATGCCGCCGACCGCGCCACAGGAGGGTTCTCCCTCGGGATGCGTCAGCGCCTCACACTGGCGACGGCACTGCTGGGAGACCCGGAAATCCTCGTACTCGACGAACCCGCCAACGGCCTCGACCCCGAAGGAATCGCCTGGCTCCGCGACTTCCTGAAGGGGTTCGCCGCATCGGGACGAACCGTCCTGGTATCGAGTCACATCCTGCGCGAGATCGAGCAGACCGTCGACAATCTGGTGATCGTCAGCGCAGGTGCACTCGTGTATCAGGGTTCCATCGCGCAGCTGAGGTCCACGCGTCCGAGCCGCGTACTGGTGGCCGCATCGGACCCCGCAGGCCTGGCATTGGCGCTGGCATCGAGTGGGTTCAACGACAGCCAACTGCTGCCCGACGGACGCATCGGCGTCGCCGGGACCGACGCTGCCACGATCGCGCGCATCGCGGCAGACGCGCAGATGACGATCTTCGGGACCACCAGCGAGCACGTCGACCTCGAGCAGGTGTTCCTGTCGATGACGGCGGGTCAATACACCGCCGCACCCGTTCAGCAGAATCCGTACGGCGGGCCGCCGCCGGGATACGGCCCGCCGCCGGGTCACCACCAGGGCTACGGCCCGCCGCCGGGTTACGGCCCGCCGCCGCAGAATTACGACCCGCCGCAGAACTGGAACGGGGGTCCGCGATGAACGCGCTGCTGACGTCGGAGATCCGCAAGGTCACGACACTGAAGTTCTGGTGGGCGCTGGCGATCGCCCCGATCGTCGTCGGGGTGTTCGCGTCGGTCATCACCTCCGTGATCGCGAACCAGCTGGGCGAATTCGAAGAGGACCTGGATATTTCCGGTGGGGTCGCCTCGATCGGCCTGTACGTCGCCGCCGGTGCCGCCATTCTGTTCGCCGGCATCTTCGGAGCCGTCAATGCAGGCACTGAATTTCGCCACCAGACCATCACCACCAGTTTCCTGACCGCCCGCGGGCGGGACGGAGTGATCGCGGCCAAGCTCGTCGTCACTGCACTGTTCGGCCTCGGATACGGCCTGGTGGTACTACTGGCCAGCTTGCTCTGCCTGCTGATCTTCAACGAGCGCACCGTGGTACTCGACGGCCCGTTCATCGGCGTCGTGGTGTCCTGCCTCCTGGCAGTGGTGCTGTGGTCGATGATCGGTGCCGGCCTGGGCCTGCTGCTGAAGTCCCCGACCTGGGCCGCCATCGTGCTCGTCGCGTGGCTCCCGTTCGGCGAAGGTCTACTCTCGCTGATCCTGTTCGGTGTGGGACTCGGACCGGTGGCCACCGTGCTGCCGTCGAATCTGACACTGCCGACGATGGCGGCGACTCAACTCGACGATGCCAGCGATCTGCTGTCGTGGCCGTGGGCACCGCTGGGACTGGCATTGTGGGCCGCGATCCTCACCGGTGCCGGTTGGTTCCTGGCCCGCACCCGCGACATCGACTGAGGTCGACGGGGTTCGGCGCGTTCGTCGGCACGCCCTGTCGGTGTGCGGGTCTAACGTGGTGAATCGATGACACACAGCAACTCGGTGACGAACCGTAGCGCGGCGAGAAACCGCGACACGGTCGACGAGGGCACCCGTATTCGGTCCGGCCTTCTCGCACCGGGCCGGCCGAGCAGCGAAGTCCCCGCCGGGCACGATGCGTCGAGTACTTCACCCGGCTGGATTCGGCGTCTGATCACCCAGTGCATGCTGCACCGGCGCACGGCCCTCGGCGCGCTGGGCGTGACGATGCTCGCCGCAGTGATCGATATTTCCTTCCCGCTGCTCACCAGGCTGGCGATCGACGACGCGACTGCGGGCAAGAGCGAGGTGATCCTCACGGTCGCCATCGCCATCGCACTGTTGGGTGTCGTGCGCTTCGCCTGCCAATTCGGTCGGCGCATGCTCGCCGGAAGACTCTCGATCGACGTCCAGCACGATCTGCGGTTGGACCTGCTCGCCTCGCTGCAGCGACTCGACGGACGCAAGCAGGACGAGATCCGTACCGGTCAGGTCGTGTCGAGATCGATCACCGACCTGCAGCTCGTGCAGGGGCTGCTGGCCATGGTGCCGCTGTCGGCCGGGGCGCTGTTGCAGTTCGTTCTCGCGCTGATCGTGATGGCGTACCTGTCGCCGCTGCTCACCGTCGTCGCGATTCTGATCGTTCCCGCCGTCGGCATCGTCGTGTACCGCACGCGGCCGAGGCTGTTCGCGGCCACCTGGTCGGCGCAGCAACGGGCCGCCGACCTCGCTCAGCATGTCGAAGAAACCGTCACCGGGGTTCGAGTGGTGAAGGGCTTCGGACAGGAAGCGCGCGCGGTGGACCGCATCGAAACACTCGGCCGCACACTGTTCTCCGAGCGGATGCGATCGGCACGGATCAACTCGCGGTTCGCACCGTCGATGGCCACCATCCCCCAACTCGGTCTCGTCGGTGTCATCGCTCTGGGCGGCTATCTGGCACTGCACGGCCACATCACCATCGGCACGTTCCTCGCATTCGCCACCTACGTCGCGACGCTGTCCGCAGTCACCCGAACCGTCTCCTCGGTGGTCATCATGGCCCAGCTTTCTCGCGCTGCCGTCGAACGCGTCTACGAGGTGGTCGACACCGAACCGACCGAGCCCGAGCCTGTTGACCCGATCGCGCTCCCCGACGGCCCACTCGGAGTTCACATCCACGATGTCACCTTCGGATTCGAGCCCGAGCGGGACGTACTCGACGGCCTGAACTTGACCATCTCGCCCGGGGAGACGGTCGCCGTGGTCGGGCATGCAGGTTCGGGTAAGACCGCGCTCGCCCTACTGCTCCCACGCTTCTACCGCCCATCGAAGGGGCAGATCGCACTGACGTCCGGCACCACGGGCATCGACATCGACGATCTCGACTCCACATCGCTGCGCGAGGCCGTATCCCTGGTCTTCGACGAGCCGTTCCTGTTTTCCGACAGCATCGCCGCCAATATCGCCTTGGGCAGGCCCGATGCCTCTGCGGAGGACATCGAGCACGCCGCGCGCCTGGCACAGGCGTCCACCTTCATCGACGCTCTCCCCGAGGGCTACGACAGCCTCGTCGGCGAACGCGGACTCACGCTCTCCGGAGGACAACGGCAACGCATCGCCCTGGCGCGCGCTCTGCTCGTCGATCCCCGAATCCTGATCCTCGACGACGCCACCTCGGCCGTGGACGCCGAAACCGAGGCCGCAATCTACGACGCGCTACGCGGCGTCCGAACCCGCGCGACGCTCGTCCTCGCGCACCGCCGCTCGACCCTGACGCTGGCCGACCGCGTCGCCGTACTCGACAACGGCCGCATCATCGACACCGGAACGGTCGAGGAACTCGATCGACGTTGTCCACTGTTCCGCACGTTGCTGGCCAGCAGTGACGACGAGAGCGGTGACGACGAGAGCAATGACGAGGTAGGCGCGCCGGAGCCGGATCCGATCGCCGAGCCCTCGGCCGAGGCCCTGTGGCCGCAGATCGCCCCGGCAGCGACAGCCGAGCCCGGCGTCCCCGGCCCGGCCGCCCCCGGGGGCGGCGGTACGCACGGCGCGGCCATGGCAGGGGCCTTCGGTTCATTGGCCCCCACACCCGCGATTGCGGCAGCCGTCGCAGCCTTGCCACCGGCAACCGAGAATCCCGGCGTCGCGGGATCCGAACTTCGCACCCCCGACCCCGGATTCCGGCTGTCGAGGCTGCTCGGCCCGGTCCGGCTTCTCCTTGCAGCAGTGGTGGTGTTGCTCGCACTGGACTCGCTCGCCTCGATCGCGTTTCCCTCACTCGTTCGCTACGCAGTGGACAGCGGAGTGGCACGCGGAGACTCGAACACCCTGTGGATCGCCACCTCGATAGGCGTGGCACTGGCAGTGGCGAGTTGGTTCGTCGTCTGCTGGACGACGGTGATCACCGCACGAGCAGGAGAGCGAGTGCTCTTCGGACTGCGCGTGCGCAGTTACGCGCACATTCAGCGGCTGGGTCTGGACTACTACGAACGAGAACTGTCGGGCCGCATCATGACCCGGATGACCACCGACGTCGACGCGCTCTCGTCGTTCATCCAGACGGGCGCATCGACGGCTGTGGTGAGCGCACTGACCGTGCTGGGCATCGCGGCAGCACTGCTGTTCACCGACACCGTTCTGGGGCTGGTGGCGCTGGCCGTCGTTCCGCCCCTGGCCGTGGCCACCGTCATCTTTCGGCGCATCTCCTCAGCGGCATACTCGACGTCCCGCGAACGCATCTCGATAGTCAACGCCGATTTTCAAGAAAACGTCACGGGCCTACGCGCGGCACAGGCATACGGCCGTGAGCAGTACGCCGCGTCTCGATTCGCCGAACGCTCCGACCGCTACCGGACCAGCCGAATGCGATCCCAGACCGCGATCTCGGTGTTCTTTCCGCTCATCACGTTTCTCTCCGACATCGCCCTCGCCGTCGTCGTGTTCGTCGGCGCGCATCAGATTGCGACCGGCACGACCACCGCGGGAACCCTCGTGGCATTCGTGCTCTACCTCGGGCTGCTCTTCGGCCCGATCCAACAGCTCTCGCAGGTCTTCGACGGCTACCAGCAGGCACGAGTCGGAGTCGGTCGCATCGGCGATCTGCTGCGCACCACCAGTTCGATCGAAACGGCCACCGCCGCAGACCCCACAGCACTTCCCGGCGGGCGGCTACGCACCGACATCGATCTCGTCGACGTCGGATTTCGGTATGCCGGATCTCACAGCGACGCCCTGAGTGAGGTATCTCTCACCATTCCCGCCGGCACCACGGTCGCCTTGGTCGGCCGCACCGGCGCAGGCAAATCCACGGTGGTGAAATTACTGGCCCGCTTCTACGACCCGACCTCGGGATCGGTGCGGGTCGGCGGCCACGATCTGCGCGACTATCGCCTGTCGGACTACCGGCAAAGGCTCGGCGTCGTACCGCAGGAGGCGCATCTGTTCACCGGCACCGTGGCGTCGAACATCGCCTACGGCCGACCCGACGCCAGCCGGGCCGATATCGAGAACGCGGCACGCTCGGTCGGCGCTCTGAGCACTATCGCTGCACTTCGCGGCGGTATGCATCAACCCGTCGGAGAACGCGGGCAAGGTTTGTCGGCGGGACAACGGCAGTTGATCGCACTCGCCAGAGCCGAGCTGGTCGACCCCGATCTTCTCCTCCTCGACGAGGCCACCGCCACACTCGATCCGGCGACCGAACGGACGGTGCTCGCGGCCAGCAACGCCGTCGCGCGCACCCGAACCGCCGTGGTCGTCGCGCACAGGTTGGCGACCGCAGCGCGGGCAGATCTCATTGTGGTGGTCGACGGCGGCCGTATCGTGGAAGTGGGGAACCACACCGAACTTCGATCCAGCGGCGGCTTCTACGAACAATTGTGGACTGCAGCCGAAACGAACCGAGGGAATAATTCGATAGTCCAAGGAGTCATCGACAACGAGGCCGATGGTTACCGGTGAGTACATATCACAGCTACGTCCCGGACGCATGTGAGCTGGACCAAAGGTCTAGCCTGGACGTGTACGCGCGCTGAACGGGAACGAAGACAGAAACGAGGCGAACTACTGCCGTGAGCAGCAGCTCTACTACCCAATTCGGACAGAACCAATGGCTGGTCGACGAGATGTACCAGCGATTCAAGCAGGATCCTTCCTCCGTCGACGCAAGCTGGCACGAGTTTCTCACCGGGTACGACCCCGATGCCGTGACCGAGGACCAGACAGCCGCTGACTCCAACGGTGCGTCCGGAAACGGCGCGGCCTCGAACGGTAGCTCCACCAAGTCTGCTCCCCCTGCAGCACCTGCACCTCCGGCCAAGCCTGCCGCGTCCGCTGCGCCGAAGGCCGCAGCGAAGACCGAGGCACCGAAGGCCGCTGCTCCCAAGTCCGATGCACCGAAGCCTGCCGAGAAGAAGGCAGCTCCGGCCAAGCCCGCCGCAGCCGAATTCGGCGAAGAGTCGAGCAAGGTCCTCCGCGGTGCCGCAGCTGCGGTCGCGAAGAACATGTCTGCCTCGCTGCAGATCCCCACCGCGACCAGTGTGCGTGCGATCCCGGCGAAGCTCATGGTCGACAACCGCCTCGTCATCAACAACCATCTCGCGCGTACCCGCGGTGGCAAGATCTCGTTCACACACCTTCTCGGCTACGCCATCGTGCAAGCCGTCAAGGCGTTCCCGAACATGAATCGTCATTTCGCCGAGGTCGACGGCAAGCCGAACGCAGTCACCCCGGCATCGATCAATCTCGGCCTCGCGATCGACCTGCCCGGCAAGGACGGGAATCGTTCCCTCGTCGTCGCCGCCATCAAGGACACCCAGGACTTCACCTTCACGCAGTTCTACAACGCGTACGAGGACATCGTTCGCCGCGCCCGCGACGGCAAGCTCACCGGTGACGACTTCCAGGGCGTCACGATCTCGCTGACCAACCCCGGCGGCATCGGAACCGTCCACTCCGTGCCGCGTCTGATGAACGGTCAAGGTGCCATCATCGGTGCCGGTGCGATGGAATACCCCGCCGAGTTCCAGGGAGCCAGCGACGAGCGCCTCGCCGAGATCGGTGTCGGCAAGCTCATGACGCTGACCTCGACGTACGACCACCGCATCATCCAGGGTGCGGAGTCCGGCGACTTCCTCAAGACCATCCACAACCTGCTGATCAGCGACGAGTTCTACGACGAGCTGTTCCATTCGCTCAAGATCCCGTACGAGCCCATCCGCTGGCGCAAGGATCTGCCCGAGGGCACGGTCGACAAGAACACCCGCGTGCTCGAGCTCATCGCCGCGTACCGCAACCGCGGTCACCTGATGGCCGATACCGATCCGTTGCAGTTCACCAAGGACAAGTTCCGGATGCATCCGGACCTCGACGTGATCAGCCACGACCTCACGCTGTGGGACCTCGACCGCGAGTTCAAGGTCGGCGGATTCCACGGCAAGGACAAGATGAAGCTGCGGGACGTGCTCAGCGTGCTGCGCGACTCGTACTGCCGCCACGTCGGCGTCGAATACACGCACATCCTCGAAACCGAGCAGGTGTCGTGGCTGCAGGAGCGCGTCGAAGCTACGCACGTCAAACCGACTGTGGCGCAACAGAAATACATCCTGAGCAAGCTCAATGCGGCTGAGGCGTTCGAGACGTTCTTGCAGACCAAGTACGTCGGGCAGAAGCGCTTCTCGCTCGAAGGTGCCGAGTCCGTCATCCCGATGATGGACTCCGTCATCGACCAGAGCGCCGAATATGCCCTCGACGAGGTTGTCATCGGCATGCCGCACCGCGGCCGACTGAACGTGCTCGCCAACATCGTCGGCAAGCCCTACTCGAAGATCTTCACCGAGTTCGAAGGCAACATGAACCCGGCCGCCGCTCACGGCTCCGGCGACGTGAAGTACCACCTCGGTGCCGAGGGCACCTACATCCAGATGTTCGGTGAGAACGACATCAAGGTCTCGCTCACCGCCAACCCGTCGCACCTCGAAGCCGTCGATCCGGTTCTCGAAGGCCTCGTTCGCGCCAAGCAGGACATGCTGGACAAGGGAACCGGCCAGGGCGGATATTCCGTTCTGCCGCTGATGCTGCACGGTGATGCCGCGTTCGCGGGTCAGGGCGTCGTAGCCGAGACCCTGAACCTGTCCGATCTGCGCGGCTACCGCACCGGCGGCACTGTGCACATCGTCGTCAACAACCAGGTCGGCTTCACCACCTCGCCGGAGTTCTCGCGCTCCTCCGAGTACTGCACCGACGTGGCGAAGATGATCGCCGCCCCGATCTTCCACGTCAACGGCGACGACCCGGAGGCATGCGCCTGGGTTGCTCAGCTGGCGGTGGACTTCCGTCAGAAGTTCCACAAGGACGTCGTCATCGACATGATCTGCTACCGCCGCCGCGGCCACAACGAGGGCGACGACCCCTCGATGACCCAGCCGGCGATGTACGACGTGATCGACACCAAGCGAAGCGTCCGCAAGAGCTACACCGAATCGCTCATCGGCCGCGGAGACATCTCGCTCAAGGAAGCCGAGGACGCCCTCCGCGACTACCAGGGCCAGCTCGAACGCGTCTTCAACGAGGTACGCGAACTCGAGAAGTACACCCCCGAGCCCAGCGAGTCCGTGGAGCTCGACCAGCAGCTGCCGACCAAGCTCAAGACAGCTGTGGACAAGTCGGTGCTGCACCGCATCGGCGACGCCCACCTCGATGTACCCGACGGCTTCAACGTGCACCCCCGCGTCAAGCCGGTGCTCGAGAAGCGTCGCGAGATGGCGCACGAGGGCAAGGTCGACTGGGCCTTCGGCGAGCTCCTCGCGCTCGGATCGCTCGTGGACGAAGGACGCAACATCCGTCTCTCCGGCCAGGACACCCGCCGCGGCACGTTCACGCAGCGGCACTCGGTGATCATCGACCGCAAGACCGGTGCCGAGTACACGCCGCTGCAGAACATCGGCAGCGACAACCCCGGCAAGTTCATGGTCTACGACTCCGCACTGAGCGAGTTCGCCGCCGTGGGCTTCGAATACGGCTACTCCGTGGGTAACCCGGACGCGCTGGTGATGTGGGAAGCGCAGTTCGGCGACTTCGTCAACGGCGCGCAGTCCATCATCGACGAGTTCATCTCGTCCGGCGAAGCCAAGTGGGGTCAGCTCTCCGACGTCGTACTGCTGCTGCCGCACGGACACGAGGGCCAGGGCCCCGACCACACGTCCGGTCGCATCGAACGCTTCCTGACGCTGTGCGCCGAGGGATCGATGACAGTGGCAGTCCCCTCGACGCCTGCGAACTACTTCCACCTTCTGCGTCGGCACGCGCGTGACGGCATCCGTCGCCCGCTGATCGTCTTCACCCCGAAGTCGATGCTGCGTAACAAGGCTGCGGTGAGCAACATCGAGGACTTCACCGACGGCAAGTTCCACTCGGTGTTCGACGAGCCCACCTACGACACCGGCACCGGTGACCGCAGTGCGGTCAAGCGCGTGCTCATGGTCAGCGGCAAGCTCTACTACGAGCTCCTCGCTCGCAAGCAGAAGGACAACCGCGACGACGTCGCGATCGTGCGAGTCGAGCAGCTCTACCCCGTGCCGGTGCATCGGATCCGGGAAGCTCTCGAGAGCTACCCCAACGCAACCGAGTTCCGCTGGGTCCAGGAAGAGCCCGCGAACCAGGGCGCATGGCCGTTCTTCGGTCTTGCACTACCCGAGCTCATGCCCGAAAAGCTGGTCGGAATCAAGCGCATCTCGCGTCGCGCAATGTCCGCCCCGTCCTCGGGCTCGAGCAAGGTCCACGCCGTCGAGCAGCTCGAAATCATCGACGAGGCCTTCAACGCGGTCGGCGAAGGCTAGAAAAGTTCGGTAACGACAGCGGCCCACTCCTTCGGGAGTGGGCCGCTGTTGTCGTTTCTGGGCTCCCCCGTTCCGCGTCAATGGACCATTGCATACGTCTGAGCAGTACAACGGTCTATTCACGCAGAGTTAGGGGCTGCGTGAATGAACCCTTGCATACGTCTGAGGAGTGCAAGGGTCCATTGACGCGGGCGGGGCGGGGGTGCAGGCGGGCGGGGCGGGGGCACGCGGGCGGGGCTGAAGCGGGGCGGGGTGCAGCGGGCGGGGGATGCAGGCGGGCGGGGCGCTCAGGTCTCAGGCGTCGGCGTCGGATCCCAGGAGTGCGGAGATCATGCTGGGTGCCAGGGCGACGGCGGGCAGGGCGTTGACGTTCAGGTCGATCAGCTCGTCGCGGGTGATCTGCGGATCCCGGAGCCAGGTGATAGTGGCCTCTTCCACGAAGGCGATCCAGCCGCGAACGGCGAGGTCGATGGTGGGGGTGACCTCCATGTCGAGGCCCGCGAGTTGGACGAGGGTGCGGTCGGCCATGGCGGTGCGGGTCTGCTCGAACACCTCTCGCATCTGGGGGTCTCCGCTGGCCGTGCCGCGGAGCAGGGAGATGAAGGTGTCGCGCTTCTCGCTGACGTAATCGACGTAGTTGGCGATGGAATCGCGGAGGATCTCGAAGGGTTCGAGATCGGGATCAGGGGCTGTTCTCTCGATCATCGACCGGGATGCTTCGCGGACTATTTCGAGGTGAAAGTCCTGCTTGGAGGCGAAGTAGTGGAAGAGCAGGCCTCGTGAGACGCCCGCTTGATCGGCGATGTCCTCGACGGAGATCTGTTCGAGGGGTCGGTCGGCGAGCATCTCGGTGCCGAGTTCGATCAGCTGCGCTCGTCGTTGTTGCGGGCTGAGCCTGGTCCGCTTCGTCGTCGATACTCCTGCATGGTTCACATCCGCCATGCAATCATCCTATTGAATAGTAGTCAATAACTATTGACTCACACTCAATAAGCTCCTATTCTGCTCTACATGAGTCTTCCCGTAACAGATACTTCGGACCGTGCAACGACGCCGCGTCACGTCGATACGCTGATCATCGGCAGCGGATTCGCCGGCCTCGGTGCCGCGATCAAGCTGACGAAGGCAGGCAAGAAGGACTTCGTCGTCATCGAACGCGGCCACGACGTGGGCGGCACCTGGCGCGACAACACCTACCCCGGCGCGGCCTGCGACGTACCGTCCCATCTGTACTCCTACTCGTTCGCTCTGAATCCGGATTGGACGCGCTCGTTCTCCACACAGCCCGAGATTCAGAAGTACATCGCCGGCGTGGCACGCAAGTACGGCGTGATGGACAAGCACGTGTTCGGGACGGACGTGACATCGGCGCGCTGGAATGCCGGAACCAGTCGCTGGGACGTCGAGACCACCAGCGGCAACTACACCGCCAAGATCGTCGTCTCCGCCGTCGGCGCATTGTGTGAGCCGAACCTGCCCGATATCAAGGGAATTCACGACTTCGAGGGCGACGTCTTCCACTCCGCACAGTGGAATCACGACATCTCGCTCGCAGGTAAGCGGGTTGCCGTCATCGGCACCGGTGCGTCGTCGATTCAAATCGTGCCTGCCATCGCAGGTCAGGTGGAGCATCTGGACGTGTACCAGCGCACGGCCCCGTGGGTCCTCCCCCGCGCCGATCGCCCGTACACCAAGCTCGAGCGCTTCGCCTTCAAGCATGTTCCCGGTTTCCAGCGACTGTCCCGCGCCGGCATCTACGCACTGCGCGAGACGCAGGTCGTCGGACTGGCCAAGGCCCCGGCATTCATGAAGCCGTTGCAGTGGGCGTCGGAGAACCACCTGCGCACCCAGATCAAGGACAAGACTCTGCGCGCCAAGGTCACCCCGAATTTCAGGATCGGCTGCAAGCGCATGCTGATCTCCAACACGTACTACCCGGCGCTGGCCCAGAGCAACGTCGAACTCGTCACCGACGGCATCGCCGAGATTCGGGCCGGATCCATCGTGACCACAGACGGCACCGAGCGCCCCATCGACGCACTCGTCGTCGCCACCGGCTTCCACGTCACCGACTCCCCCGCCTACCACGGCATCACCGGCAAGGACGGCCGCACGCTGGCCGAGACCTTCGACGAACACGGCCAACAGGTCTACAAGGGGGCGGCGGTGGCCAACTTCCCCAACATGTTCTTCCTGGTGGGACCCAATACGGGCCTGGGACATACCTCGATGGTCTTCATGATCGAATCGCAGATCAACTACCTGGTCGACGCATTGAACACCATCGACAGGCACGATATCGGCACCATCGAGGTGCGCAAGGACGTGCAGGACGACTACAACACCACCCTGCAGGACCAGCTGTCCAAGAGCGTCTGGATGAACGGCGGGTGCGCCAGCTGGTACCTCGACAAGCACGGCAACAACACCACGCTGTGGCCGGGCTTCACGTTCGAGTTCCGCCGCCAAACGAAGAAGTTCGATCTCGATGCGTACCGTAGCGTCGCAACCGCAGATCTGCCCTCCGCACCGTCGGCACACAGTCCCGCCGACCACAACACAGACAAGGTGACCTCTCGATGAGCGCATTCACAGGCAAAGTAGCCGTCGTCACCGGCGCAGGCTCGGGAATCGGCCGCGCACTGGCCCTCGAACTGGCCGGACGCGGAGCGAAGCTGGCACTGTCCGATGTCGACACCGCCGGACTGGACGAGACGGTGCGCCGGGTCGAAGCACTGGGAGCCGAGTTCAAGTCGGACTTCCTCGACGTCTCCCAGCGTGAGACGGTGCTGGACTACGCAGACGCCGTGGTTGCGCATTTCGGCAGGGTCAACCAGATCTACAACAACGCGGGCATCGCCTATCACGGTGACGTCGACAAGTCCTCGTTCAAGGACATCGAACGCATCGTCGACGTCGATTTCTGGGGAGTGGTCAACGGCACCAAGGCCTTCCTGCCGCACATCCAGGCCTCGGGCGACGGCCACATCATCAACATCTCCAGCCTGTTCGGTCTGCTGGCGATCCCCTCGCAGTCCGCGTACAACGCGGCAAAGTTCGCGGTACGTGGTTTCAGCGAGTCCCTGCGCATCGAGATGCTGATCTCCAAGGCTCCGGTGAAGGTCACCGTGGTGCACCCCGGCGGCATCAAGACCGCCATCGCCCGCAACGCCACCGTCGCCGAGAACTACGACCAGGCCGATTTCGCCAAGTTCTTCGACACCAAGCTCGCCAAGACCACCCCGATCGATGCCGCCAAGACCATTCTCAAGGGTGTCGAGAAAGGAAAGGGTCGAGTCCTCATCGGTTCCGACGCCATCGCACTGGATCTGTTGCAGCGGATCACCGGTTCGCGGTACCAGGGCCTGATCGCCGCGGTGTCCAAGCGCGCGCTGCCGCGCACGAAGAAGTAGGCGGTACCGCAGGTGAAGTCCTTCTACGTACCGCTACCGATCGTCGCGGCGGCACTGAAGCCGTTCTACCGTGTTGCCCTGAACCCACGGTTGTCGTTTCGGATGCAGCGCCGCATCCTCGAAGCCGGGGCACCGTTGCAGACGCTTCCGCACGGAACCGTCGCGCAGAAACTGACGTTGGCAGGACGACGGGCCGAGCGCATCACCGTCGGCGCGACCGAACGCGATACCGCGATCTTGTATCTGCACGGTGGCGCGTACACGATCGGATCGATCAATACGCACCGCTCGCTGGCTGCGCACCTGGCCAGGGAGTCGGCCAGTGCCGTGTACGTACTCGACTACCGATTGGCACCGGAGAATCCGTACCCGGCAGGTTTGGACGACGCCGTCGCGGCATTTCGGGAGCTCGTGCGACTGCACGGCTTCCCGGCGCAACGCATCGCCATCGCCGGTGACTCCGCGGGCGGCGGCCTGACCGTTGCCACCGCGCGGCGCCTGGTGGACGACGGAACCAGCCCGGCGGCCCTCGGTCTGATCTCGCCATGGATCGATCCAGGAGCGCGCGATGCAGCCAAGGACCGCGACCTGGTGGTCAACACGGGATGGTCGTACAGCTCGGCCGAGGCTTATCTCGGGTCCGGTGACCCGCTCGACCAGGGTTTCGCACCGTTGTTGGGCAACTTGGACGGATTGCCGCCGACGGTGATGCACGTGGGCACCTCCGAGGTGCTGTACCCGCAGATCACCGCATTCGCGGACAAGCTTCGCCTCTCGGGGGTCGAACTGGAACACGTCGAATACAAGAAACTCTGGCACGTGGCCCACCTGCAGGCATCGATCCTGCGTGAGGCCGCCCATGCCGTCCAGCACATGGGCGGTTACCTCGGCCGCAAAGTCAGGTCAGGGCAGCAGAACCACCCGTCACAGGGTGTGCTCACCGAGCCAACGGCCAGCGACATCGCCTGACGGCACACCACTGCGGACCTCGCCGATCATGTCGGCGAGGTCCGCAGTGGTCAGCTCCCCCGCTACCACCGAGAACGACCGCAGAGCGCTCTCGCTCAGCAGCCCGTTGCGGTAGAGCGGCACCACGTTCTGCGCCGGGTACACGTGATCCTCGTCGGGCAATGTGGTGAGATCCTTCGCCAGTGGGCCGAACGAGGCGGTACGAATCGCGAGCGACTCCACCTCTCCCGCGTTCAACCCCTCGACGGCGGTCTGTGCATCGGAATACTGAACGACATCGGTGACCGCCGCGCCCGTGAACGTGGGCAGCTGCCGAGTGGGAAAGGCCCGCACGACATCGGTCGGATCGACCTGTCCATCGACGATTCCCACCGTCCTGTCCTCGCGCCGCAAGAAGTCCGTCACAGTCGTCCCATCGGCAAACTCGCTGCCCGACGCCACCGCGATGGCAAGTCGGTCCTCGGCCGTCGCGTAATCCCCCACCGACAGACCGGCCGGCAGTGAGCGGTTCAGATCCGTGTAGACGTCCTCGGCCTCGGTGGCCCCGGAAAGAGTGTCGAAGGTGCGCAGCAGCTCTCCGGTCAGGTCGGGAACCATCGTCACCTCACCGCGGTCCAGCGCTGCGAGGTAGTCGGCACGATCGCCCAGGTCTTCCTTCACCTCGACGTCCACTCCTGTCGACCGCAGGCCACCGGCGTAGATCTGCGCGAGCAAGCGGGAGAGGTCCGAACTGCCGGATCCGACGACGGGCGTAGCTGCGGAGCCGGTCGGCGTGGCCGCACTGCAGCCGCCGAGCAATCCGGCGATCGAGATCACCGCAGCCGCGGCCAGAACCGAGGAACGCACTGTCATTTTCTCCTGTTCACAGCGTGCACGGGTTTACCGATCTCGGCAGCGGGGCACAGATGCGAACGAGACGGTAGTCGAACCAACCTTATGGGCTCGGCGATTTCGACTACCATCCCGAGCAGCCCGAGTCCTGATTCTTCCGATCCGCCTGCTGTCCGGTGGTGATCGGCGGAGCTGGGTAGGACTGTGCCCGAACCGATGGAAGGACACCATGACCACCTCCCGAATCACGCGTGCGTTCTCCGCTCCGAGGGCCGTGGCAGCCGTTGCCGCACTCGCTCTCTCGGTCACCGCCTTGACCGCTTGCGGCGGAAATTCGGACCCACTCTCGAGCGGTGGCGGCGAGAGCAACGACGACACCAACTCCATCATCATCGGTTCGGCCAACTTCCCCGAGTCGGAAACGGTGGCGAACATCTATGCCGAGGCACTGCGCGCCAACGGCTTCGATGTGAGCACCAAGCTCAACATCGGCAGCCGCGAGGCGTACATCCCCGCCCTCCGGGACGGGTCGATCGATCTGATCCCCGATTACACCGGCAACCTGCTGCAGTACTTGGATCAGTCCGCTACCGCCACGTCCTCCGCGGATGTGCTCGCGGCACTGCCTGCCGCCCTCGGTGACGATCTCACCGTGACCGAGCCCGCCCCAGGCGAGGACAAGGACGCCGTCGTCGTCACTCGCTCGACTGCGACCGAACGCAACCTCACCACCATCGGCGATCTCGCGCCGTTCTCGTCCGAGGTGACCTTCGCGGGCACGCCCGAGTTCCAGGAACGCGTCGGCGGCCTGCCAGGGCTCGCGGCCAAGTACAACCTCGACATCCCGGCAGGCAATTACGTGCCGATCTCGGACGGGGGTGGACCGGCCACGGTCGAGGCACTCGTCTCGGGCCAGGTCGTCGCTGCGGACATCTTCACCACTTCGCCTGCGATCGCACAGAACGACCTGGTGGTCCTCGAGGACCCGGAGAACAACTTCGCCGCCCAGAATGTCATCCCGGTGCTGCGGACGGCCAAGCAGTCGGACAAGCTCACCCAGGTTCTCGATGCGGTCTCGGCGCAGATCACCACCGACGAGCTGATCGCACTGAACACCTCGGTGTCCGGTGACGAGAAAGCCGAGCCGGCGGCTGCCGCGGCAGCGTGGGTCAAGGACAAGGGCCTGGACCAGCCGGTCAGCTGATGATCACATTCGAGCAGGTCAACAAGACGTATCCGGACAACACCACGGCCGTCGACTCCCTGGACCTGGTGATCGAACCACACTCGTTCACCGTGTTCGTTGGGCCGTCCGGCTGTGGAAAGACCACGTCGATGCGGATGATCAACCGCATGATCACGCCCACGTCCGGGGTGATCACGGTCGACGGGCGCAATATCGCCGATACCGACGCGGTGAAGCTGCGGCGCGGCATCGGCTACGTCATCCAGAGTGCCGGACTGTTGCCGCACCGCACCGTCGTCGACAACGTCGCGACGGTTCCGGTCCTCAACGGACAGTCCCGCCGCGCGGCGCGTAAGGCCGCACTCGAGGTACTCGAACGCGTCGGCCTCGACCCGGCCCTCGCCGCTCGCTATCCAGCGCAACTGTCCGGCGGACAGCAGCAACGGGTCGGGGTGGCACGGGCGCTGGCCGCCGACCCACCGATTCTGTTGATGGACGAGCCGTTCAGCGCAGTCGATCCGGTGGTGCGGGAAGACCTGCAGACCGAGATGCTGCGGCTGCAGGACGAGCTGAAGAAGACCATCGTGTTCGTCACCCACGACATCGACGAGGCCGTACGGCTCGGCGATCACATCGCGGTCTTCGGGCCGCACGGTCGACTGCAGCAGTACGACACACCCGAGACCGTCCTGGCGGCCCCGGCGACGCCGTTCGTCGCGTCCTTCGTCGGTCGCGATCGCGGTTATCGAGGTCTGTCGTTCCGATCGGCGCAGTCGGTGACGCTGCATCCGATCGAGACGGCCACCGAAGACGAGGTCCGCGGACTTCGGTTGAGCCAGGGACAGTGGGTGCTCGTCGTCGATTCGCAGCGGCGTCCACTCGGCTGGGTCGACCCGACCGGAGTCGAGAAAGTGCGCGCCGGCCTGAGCACCGACGAGAGCACCGCGGCGGGCGGGTCCTTGTTCCTCGAGGGCGGAGATCTGCGTCAAGCACTCGACTCGGCGATCTCGTCACCGTCCGGTATCGGCGTCGCGGTCGACGCCTCGGGCGCGGCCGTCGGTAGCGTCGACGGTGCCGAAATCCTCGAAAACCTTGCCGCCCAGCGTAAGGCGGAAGACGAGGAGCGCAATCGGCACCATTTCATCGCTGCACAGGACGACGAACAGTGACCTGGCTGTTCGACAACTTCGATGTCGTTCTCGGCTACACGAAAACACACCTGTATCTCTCACTCGTCCCGCTGCTCATCGGGTTGCTGATCGCGGTCCCCGTCGGCACGCTCATCCGGAACAGGCGCTGGATCCGCCGAATCACGTTGACGGTGGCCAGCATTGCGTTCACTCTTCCGTCGCTGGCACTGTTCGTGACCATCCCCGCGGTGGTCGGCCTCCCGGTACTCGATCCGCTCAATGTGGTGATCGCCCTGACGGTGTACTCCACGGCACTGCTGATCCGTGCGGTGCCCGAGGCGCTCGATTCGGTGCCGTTCGCCGTGGTCGACTCGGCCGAGGCGATGGGTTTTTCGTCACTGCGACGGGCGGTGACCGTCGAGCTACCGTTGGCTCTTCCGGTGCTGATAGCCAACATTCGCGTCGTGACGGTCACCAACATCTCGTTGGTCTCGGTCGGGTCGGTGATCGGAATCGGTGGTCTCGGGCAGCTCTTCACACAGGGCTATCAACGTGATTATCCGGATCAGATCTTCGCGGGCATCATCTCGATCGTGTTCCTGGCGTTGATATTCGACGCGGCGCTGTATCTGCTGGGCCGTCGACTCACCCCGTGGACCCGGCCGAACTCGACATCGCCGACGAAGAAGGCGCGCACATGAACCTGTTCTCGGAGGCGTTTTCGTACATCGTCGACGGTGCCAATTGGGCCGGTCCGACGGGCATCGGCGCGCGCATGGTCGAGCACATGTGGTACTCCCTGCTGGCAGTGCTGCTCTCTGCTGCGATCGCGGTACCCATCGGTCTGCTCATCGGTCACCTGAGGCGCGGCGAGGCCGTGGTGGTCGGACTCGTCAATGCGCTTCGGTCCCTGCCCACCCTCGGCATCCTGGTGTTTCTGGTTCTGGTGATCGGATTGGGGCTGATGCCGCCGATCATCGCGCTGATCCTGCTCGGCATTCCGCCCCTGTTGGCAGGCACGTACGCCGGCATCGCGAACGTCGATGCGAACGTGGTCGACGCCGCCCGCGCCATGGGCATGACCGAAACCCAGGTATTGCTTCGGGTGGAGATCCCCAACGCGATGCCGCTCATCCTCGGCGGCCTACGCAATACGACGCTGCAGATCATCGCCACGGCGACCATTGCGGCGTACGTCAATCTCGGCGGACTCGGCAGATACATCTTCGACGGTCTCGCGCTGTACGACTACGTCCGAGTTCTGGTCGGCGCGATCCTGGTGGCCGTGCTGACCCTCGTCGTCGACGGCCTGCTTGCGCTCGCGGTGTGGGCATCCGTTCCCGGCACCGGTCGCCTGCACCGGACTCCCGCCGGGCCGGCCCAGGCCTGATTCCGCCCGTCCACTCCCGCCCGTCTGTTGCTGCTCGACAGCGAAAGACACCGGCGAACCACGGCCCTCGTAGGGCCGGGTTCGCCGGTGTTTCCTCCGTTTTCCTACGCGACGCCCTCGGCTCGCGCTGCTGCCGCAACTGCGTCCGCAACGGCCGGGGCGACACGAGGATCGAGTGGGCTCGGGACGATTTTGTCCGCAGCCAACTCGTCGCCGAGCACCGAGAGGATTGCCTCGGCAGCGGCGAGCTTCATGCCTTCGGTGATACGGCGAGCGCCCGCGTCGAGCGCACCCTTGAACACACCGGGAAAGGCGAGAACATTGTTGATCTGGTTCGGGAAGTCGCTTCGTCCGGTGGCGACGATGGCGGCGTACTTCCCTGCCACCTCCGGATGGATCTCCGGATCCGGGTTGGACAAGGCGAACACGATGGCCTGCGATGCCATCGAGGCGATGTAGCTCTCGTCGACGGTGCCAGCGGACAGACCGAGGAAGACGTCGGCCTCGGCCAACGCGTCGCCAGGTCCTCCGCTGACCCCACGTGGATTGGTGCGAGCCGCCAGATCCGCTTTGACGTCACCGAGGTCGCTGCGCCCCGCCGAGATGACCCCCTTGGAATCGAGCACCACCACATCGGAGATTCCGGCGGCCAGCAGAATGTTGGTGCACGCCACCCCCGCAGCGCCGGCACCGGACACGACCACCCGTAGCCCGGACAGAGCGCGCCCCTGCACCCGGGCCGCGCCGGTGAGCGCGGCCAGGACGACGATCGCCGTGCCGTGCTGGTCATCGTGCATCACCGGGCAGTCGAGGGCATCGATGACGCGTCGTTCGATCTCGAAGCACCGCGGCGCCGAGATGTCCTCGAGGTTGACGGCCCCGAAGCTGTGCCGCAGCCGCACGATGGTCTCGACGATCTCGTCGGAGTCGTGGGTATCGAGCACGATCGGAATGGAGTCGAGACCTGCGAACTTCTTGAACAGCGCGGCCTTGCCCTCCATCACCGGCAGCGACGCCCGGGGGCCGATATCGCCGAGGCCGAGCACTGCGGAACCGTCGGAGACGACGGCCACGAGGCGGTCGGTCCAGGTGTATCGCTTCGCGAGCGTCGGATCGGCGGCAATGGCACGGCTGACCTGGGCAACCCCCGGGGTGTACGCGATGGACAGATCCCGCTGGGTCTCGAGAGGTGCCGCCAGTTGGACCGACAGCTTGCCGCCGAGATGCCCGGCGAAAATCTCCTCGTCGGTGATTGCTGTCGGTTCTGCCGACGCTGTGGTTGCTGCTGCGGTGTTCTCGACTGCCGTCACGGTGAAAGCTCCTCACACGCTCGACCTCGACCGGCAAGGCGACGCGTGTCAACGAAAATGAGTGGTCTGGGTGATGAGGGCTGCCGGAGTGCGCCAGTGCTGGCTGCAGACTGCCGAGAGCGTGTCTCGCGCGTGAGGCGGGTGGCCTGCACGATCGGCGATGGGCTGTAGCCCTGTCGGTGCCTCAGTGTGCCACATCGCCGGTTCACCCGACCACAGAGTCAGAAACGGATCGGTCTCGGTTCCGCTACGGACGCCACCGCGCTCGTTGCCACGCCTATTGCCACCACTGCGCCTATTGCCACCATTGTGTCCACAGGACGAGTCCGGAAACGCCGAAGACCACGATCGCGCCGAGCACTGCAGCGGACCCACGCCGGTGGTCGACCACGCGCTGCGCGAGGACGACGACAACCGCGGCGAGGACATGAGCGGCAACCGAGAGGGCACCGGGACCGGGAAAGCCGCGAGAGTGGCCGAGATACTGCGTGACCGCCACACAGATCGCGAGCACCACCAGCCCGGCGGTGACGACACCACACACTCCGCGCAGGAACCGAAGTCCCACACCTGCCCCGGTCATCCTCCGGCCACGAATCCGCGGACCGACTCCGCAATCAGTTGCACCGCGATGGCGGCCAGCAACAAGCCCGCGATGCGTGCCAGCAACGAGATTCCACCTTCACCCAGCAACCGAATCAGCACCGTCGAGAAGCGCAGCACGAGGTAGAACAGTACGTGGATGGTGATGATGCCCGACGCGATCGCCAGCAGCGAACCGACCTGTCCGTCTGCCTGACTGACGTAGACGATCACTGCAGCAATGGCACCGGGGCCTGCCATCAACGGAGTACCCAGTGGCACCAGGGCCACGTTGACGTCCTCCGCAGCAGTGTCACCGCCCGCGCCTTTTCCGGTGAGCAGCGACAACGCGATGAGCAGAAGCAGCAAACCGCCCGCGCCCTGCAGTGCCGGAATGCCGATATGCAGGTAGCTCAGTATTGCCTGGCCACCGATCGCGAACACCGAGATGACGGTGAGTGAGACCGCGGGGGCCTGCCATGCCGCCTTGTTGCGGGCCTCCTTGCTCTGGCGGCCGACCAGAGACAGGAATACCGGGATGGCTCCCGGTGGATCCATGATGACGAACAGGGTGATCAACACCGTCAGATACAGCGTCACGTCGAAGGTCATGGGCGTGCCGCCGCAACGATCCGGTCGTATTGCTCGGGAGAAGTGGTGTATTCACCCAGCTCGACCGTCTTGTTGGTCCCGTGATAATCCGAGGAACCGGTGACGATCAGGTCCAGCTCCGCTGCCAGCTCGGCCATCACCGTCGTGTCTTGCACCGAGTGATCCATGTGATGGACCTCGACGCCCCCCAGTCCGAGCGCGGCGAGTTCGCGAACGTGGTCCAGATCGAGGATGCGGCCGCGAGAGCGTGCCCTGGCATGGGCGAGCACGCTGACCCCGCCTGCTGCCGAGATCATCTGCACCGCGAGCTCGAGCGGAGTATCGAGTTTCTCCACGTAGTACGGCCCATCGGTGGCCAACGGACCGGCGAACGCGGCATCCATGTTCGATACGTATCCGGCATCGATCAACGCGCGGCCCAGGTGCGGTCGTCCGGCAGCCTCTCCGGCCGAGGCCAGCACCGCGTCCGGGTCGATCGGCAGACCGTCGGCCGCCATGTTCTCGGCAATGGCGCGCAAGCGCGTCACCCGTTCGCCGCGTAGTCGTGCGCGCTCCTGCGCGAACGCCTCGTCTTCGGGGTCGAACAGGTACGCGAGCAGGTGCACCGGCACCGGCTCACCGTCCTCGCCACGTCCGGTGCACGAGAGCTCCATACCGCGCACGAGGGTCAGGCCGGACGGCACCGCCGCGGCCGCCTCGTCCCATCCCGAGGTGGTGTCGTGATCGGTCAGGGCCACCACCGACAGACCCGCTGCCGAGGCGGCGCGGACCAGCTCGGCGGGGCTGTCGGTACCGTCGGACGCCGTCGAGTGAGTGTGAAGGTCGATGCGCACCTTCGACAGTGTTCCAGGCCCACTCTCTCGTCGTTTTGCTGGCGTACGATTGCCCGCCATGCCGTCCCTTCCCCCTCGACCGTCGCTCCCGTCACTGCACAGACGAGGATCCAAGGCCGATCACGATCCGGCCCCACGAATCCCGGTGCCCACGGCCCGCGCGATCGTCGACTGCGCGGTGTACGTCGACGGGGCCAGATTGCCCGGCAGGTTCACGCACACCTCGGCTATCGCCGAGGTACGAGCACGCGGCGAAGGGTTCGTGTGGGTCGGTCTGCACGCACCCGACGATCATCAGATGAACGCGATCGCCCAGTGCTACGGGCTGCACGAGTTGATGGTCGAGGACACCGTGCACGCGCACCAACGCCCCAAGCTCGAGCGCTACGACGACGTCGCGTTCCTCGTACTGCGAACAGTGAAATACGTCGAACACGAGTCGGTGACGACCGCCAACGAAATCGTCGAGAGCGGCGAGATCATGGTGATGGTCGGCCGCGAGTTCGTCATCACCGTCCGGCACGGCGAGCATTCGGGACTGGCAGGGGTTCGGCACCGCCTCGAATCGAACCCGGAACAGCTCGCGCTCGGTCCGTCGGCGGTGCTGCACGCGGTGGCCGACCACGTCGTCGACGAATATCTGGCGGTGACCGACTCGATCGAGCGGGACGTCGACAGCATGGAAGAGGAGGTGTTCTCGCCCGATCACCACGTGCCGATCGAGAACATCTACCTGCTCAAGCGGGAGGTCGTCGAGCTACGTCGTTCGGTGACGCCCCTGTCGACGCCGTTGGCGAGGCTGGTCCAGGAACCGAGCGTCCCCAAGGCCGTGCGGCGTTATCTGCGCGACGTACAGGACCACCACACGACGGTCGCCGAGCGGATCTCCGAGTACGACGAGGTGCTGAGCTCACTGGTCGACGCAGCGCTGGCCCGCGTGACGATGCAGCAGAACTTGGACATGCGCAAGATCTCGGCGTGGGTGGCGATCGCCGCCGTGCCCACGATGGTCGCGGGCATCTACGGGATGAACTTCGACAACATGCCCGAATTGCATTGGCGGTACGGCTATTACACGATCGCCGCGATCGTCGCGTGTGTGTGCATCGCACTGTGGCGGACATTCCACAAGAACGATTGGCTCTAGCGACCACAGTCGACGTTTGGACCTCGTCCAACAAATCCACACGGTTGTCGGTAATTGCACCGACCGTCTCCTGGCGGTCGGCCCGCCGGTTCGCCCCGGATGAGACTGCAGAGATCTGCAGGCCCGTCCGGAAGGCATCGATGAAGATCCGCACACCGATACTGGCATCGATCGTCGCCATCGTCTGCACGTACGCACCGGGCGCTGCCTCGGCCCAGCCTGTTCTCTCGGTGGCCGATACCGGACCCGAGCTCACCGTCCCGCAATCCGATCTCGATCGCGCACTGACCTGCACCACCGATCTGCAGGACGCCACCCGCGACCCGGTCCTGCTGACTCCGGCATTCGCCACCGATCAGCAGTCGTTCGGCTGGAACTACCTACAGTCCCTTCCCGCCATCGGCATCCCGGTATGCAGCCTGTCGTTCCCCGACGAGGGCTACGGAGACCTGCAGATCTCGGCGCAGTACGTGGTGCATGCCGTTCGGACGATGGCCGCCGCCAGTGGCCGCAAGGTGGTCATGATGGGTCACCAGCACGGTCCCCTGGACGAACTGTGGGCCCTGACGTTCTGGCCGGACCTGCCTGCGCTGGTGTCGGATTTCATCTCGCTCGCCACCCCGTACAACGGCACCGATTCGGCCCGAAACGGGTGCGACGACGCCGAGAAGTGCCCGCCTGCCAACTGGCAGATCGCCACCGGGTCGCGGTTTCTCACAGCATTGGCCGCACGCCCGCTGCCGCAGGGGCCCAGCTACACCTCGATCTTCACGCGATTCGACGAACTGATCTATCCGCAGCCTCGGGCGAGCACCCTCGCCGGAGCCGCGAACATCGCCGTGCAGGACATATGTCCGCTGCGGCCGGTCGAGCACTTCACCATTCTCGGCGACAATGTTGCCTTCAACATCGTCCTCGACGCACTCGATCACGATGGACCTGCGGTCCGGGAACGTATTTCGCACAATCTGTGCTTCACGTTCAGCATGCCGAACGTGCGCTCCTCCGCGGAATCAGCGAAGAACGGCGTGAAATTCCTGCTTCAGGTGCCCCGGCATTTCCTGCACGACTCCGTGGACAGCGAGCCGGAGTTGGCGTCCTACGCGCAGTGAGAACGGTCAGAGACTGGCTGCCGACCGGTTGGGATCGCGGACGTCGATCCCGGCCTCGGTCCAGGCCTCGCGTAGTGCGTCCGCCCCGCGTAGCCGTACCCAGGCGGCCTCTGTGCCGGTCAGAGGCACAGCCGCGAGAAAACGAACGGGATCGTAGGGCTCGGGCAGCGTCAGGTCGTCGATATCGCTCGCACCGAGCAACACCGCGGTGAACGGCGCATTCGCCCAGAGTGGTTCACCCAGGTCGAGCAGCGCGTCCTCCACCAGTACGACGCCCTCCACCGCAGGTGAAGCGGCCAGCACGGCCAGGCTCTTGTGCACGCCCGACGCCACTCCTGCCCCACCGGTGAGGGTCAACACCAGTTCGGCTCGGGGACCACGCGAGGGGTCGGCGACGAGTTCGTTGGGGTCGGCCATGGGGTGCCGAGAACAGCCGAGACTGACGTACCGGACCACATCGGAGTCCGCGCCGAATCTCAGCACGTCCAGCGGCTCGAGGCCGAGGAACGTCACCGAGGCCGAGGACGGCTCCGCGTCGCCTGTCTCGGTCGTCAGATGTGCGCGTACCGCTGCAATGACACTGTCGCTCACCTGACCCATCCAACACCACCGTGCCCGAGAAGTCCGTTCGGAGGTACCACCCACCGGAGATGGGTACCGTCGTACCCGTGGTCTCCGTTCTCGCTGTCGCCGACGAAACGATCGAATCCCTGTGGAGTCCGCAGGTGAAGTCGCTGGGCGTCGACCTGATTCTCGGTGCAGGCGATCTGCCGTTCGACTACCTCGAGTACCTCACCGACGCGTTGAACGCGCCCTGTGTCTTCGTTCCCGGCAATCACGACGCGGACCTCAGCGGCTACTCGGCCGGCCGAGCCGGATGGATGCGTGCCGGGCTCCCCACCACGTGGCCCGGTCCTGTCGGTGCCGTCAATGCCGATCGCCGCATCGTCACCGTGGCGGATCTGCGCATCGCCGGTCTCGGCGGATCGATCCGCTACAACGGTGGGCCGAATCAGTGGACTCAGCGGCAGCAGCGCCGCAGGGCCCGCACCCTCACTCGCACGTACGCATGGCACCAGAATGTTCGCAAGGATGCTCGACCACTGGACATACTGCTCACGCACAGTCCGCCGCTCGGCGTCGGTGACGACACCGACCCCGCACACATCGGATTCGACTGTCTCGACGAGGTGACGCGTCGACTCTCGCCACAGTTGTTGTTGCACGGCCATATTCATCCACACGGTGCAACCCCGGACGATCTGACCCTGCATGGGGCCGCGGTGATCAACACCGTCGGATACACCCTGTTCGAGATCGAACCCGGCAGCCGTGCAACACAATTCAATGCACCGAAGATCGTGAGGCGCAGACATGGCACGTGACACCGGTTTTCCTGCCGCCGATGCGGAGAACGACTTCACCCGCCAGCGCAGGCGGGCCGACGTCGCCCGCCTGGTCGGCTGGCTTCGGCGTCAACCCGACGACGTCAACACCATCCTGCCGTTCGACGAGGTGGTCGCTGCCCTGGGCAAGGTGGGCGAGCGTCACCTCGGTCTGCAGGTCATCCGCGTCGAGACCATCGTCGGCAGTGTCGATCGCACACGCGATTTCGATCGCTTCTTCCGGCCGACGTCGGCGCGCATCCGCGAACGCTGGCAGCGACTCGCTGCCGCTCAGCGCCGCGGTGAGGCGATGCCGCCGATCCAGGTGTACCGCATCGGCGGCATGCATTTCGTCGTCGACGGCCATCACCGGGTGTCCATCGCGTTCGCCATGCACCGCACGTCGATCGATGCCGTGGTCACCGAGATCATCACGCGCATCTCACCCGAGGGCATCACCCGACGCGGCGACCTGCTGATCAAGGATCATCGGCGCATCTTCCTCAGTCGGGTGCCGCTGGTGGGCCGGGCGCGCGAGGCCGTTCAGGTCACCGATCCCTTCGACTACGCCCAGCTCAGCGAATCGGTGGAAGCCTGGGGATTCCGGTTGATGCAGGAGGTCGGCGAGTTCGTCGACCGCGGTACCGTCGCGCGGCGTTGGTTCGGCGAGGAGTACCTGCCGGTGGTACGCATGGTGCGCGCGGCCGAGATCCTCGAGGACCGCACCGACGCCGAGGCATACCTCTGGATGAGCCGGGAACGCTACCGTCTTGTGCGTGAGCACGTCTGGAACGACGAAATCGTCAGCGAGTTGCGCCAGCAGGCACTGAGAAAAGCTCCTCGGCAGTGACGGCGGGCGGCCGCCCACGGGATCTGCGTGGCGGTCCAGGTGAGCGGAACCTCGTCTACGACCACGAAGTTCCACTCACCTGAGCGTGGCGCTCAGATCGTCAGATTGGTGCCCGAGGCCTGGTCGAACACCGCCACCTTCGCGGGATCGAACCACAGTTCCACCTGACCGCCCTCGGCGGCCTTGGACTCCGCCGCCAGACGCGCGACCACCTGTGCGCCACCGAGATCGGTGATACCGGCGTCGGCCGCGAGTTCCTGAAGCTCACTGGATTCGACTCGTGCGCCCTCGAGAGTGAAGTAGACGTACTTGTCGCTGCCCATCGATTCGAGCACATCCACCGTCGCAGTGAAGGTGGCCCCGCTCATCTTCTGGTACCCGTCGATCAACGCTGCGTCCTCGAAGTGCTCGGGGCGAATTCCCACGACCACCTCGCGGCCCGGGTTCTTGGCCTTGATCGAATCCATCCGCTCGAGCGGAATGTCGATCTCACCGAGTGCAGTCGACACTCCGTTCGAGGTGAGCTGTCCGGGAA
Source organism: Rhodococcus sp. MALMAid1271 (assembly GCF_049195265.1). Lineage (NCBI taxonomy): Bacteria > Bacillati > Actinomycetota > Actinomycetes > Mycobacteriales > Nocardiaceae > Rhodococcus > Rhodococcus sp. MALMAid1271. The sequence goes on from NZ_JBMIRQ010000087.1 coordinate 88,249, forward strand.
TGAAATTCATCGACGGCGATCCGATGAAGCCGCCGACGAACAGGTTTCGCGGCTTGTCGTAGAGCTCCTGCGGGGAACCGATCTGCTGCACCAACCCGCCGCGCAGCACCACGACGCGATCGCCGAGCGTCATCGCCTCGGTCTGATCATGCGTGACGTAGACGGTGGTGGTGCCGAGCCGCTTCTGCAGCCGCGAGATCTCGGCGCGCGTCTGCACACGCAGCTTGGCGTCGAGGTTGGACAGCGGCTCGTCCATCAGGAACGCCTTGGGTGTGCGAACGATTGCGCGGCCCATGGCAACTCGCTGCCGCTGACCACCGGAGAGGTTCGCCGGCTTGCGATCCAGATGCTGGCTGAGGTCGAGGATCTTGGCTGCCTCTTCGACCTTGCCGTTGATCTCGGACTTCGAGAGCTTGGCCAGTGTCAGCGGGAAGGCGATGTTCTGTCGCACCGTCATGTGCGGATACAGCGCGTAGGACTGGAACACCATCGCGATGTCGCGGTCCTTCGGTGCCCGCTCGTTGACCCGCTCCCCCGCGATCCGCAGCTCGCCGGAGGAGATGTCCTCGAGGCCGGCGATCATGTTGAGAGTGGTCGACTTTCCGCAGCCGGACGGGCCGACCAGGATGATGAACTCGCCGTCGGCGATGGTGATGTCGACGTCGCTGACCGCAGCCGCGCCGTCGGGGTAGAGCTTGGTGACTTTGTCGAGAACGATTTCGGCCATGACGGTTATCCCTTCACTGCGCCGGACGTCAAGCCCGCCACGATACGTCGTTGGAAGAAGAGCACGAAAATGATGATCGGGATCGTGATGACGACGGCCGCCGCCGCGATCGACCCTGTGGGCTCCTCGAACTGAGAGCTACCGGTGAACTGCGAGATGGCCGCCGGAACAGTGATGGAGCGCTCCGTCGCCGTCAACGAGATGGCGAGAAGCAGGTCGTTCCAGGCGAAGATGAACACCAGGATCGATGCAGTGACGATGCCCGGTGCTGCGAGCGGAGCGATCACCTTGCGGAACGCCTGAGCAGGTGTTGCGCCGTCCATCTTCGCTGCCTTTTCGAGCTCCCACGGAATCTCGCGGAAGAACGCCGAGAGGGTGTAGATCGCCAACGGCAAGGCGAAGGTGATGTACGGAATGATCAGCCCCGGCCAGGTATCGAACAGTCCCAGCTTGCGGGAGATGTCGAACAGTGGTGTCACCAGGGAGATCTGCGGGAACATCGCGATGAGCAGCGCGGCGCCGACGAGCAGTTTCTTTCCCGGAAAATCCAGGCGAGCCACCGCGTATGCGGCCATCGTGCCGACCACCACGGCGATCGCGGTGGTGATCAACCCGATTCCGATCGAGTTCACCAATGCCGAGGTGAATTGATTGGTCGAGAAGATGCCCTTGTAGTTGTCGAAGGTGATCGACGACGGAATGAACTTGCCGTCGGCGATGGTGGCCGTCGACTTGAACGACAGACTGATGATCCACAGCAGCGGGATGAGTGCGTAGAGCAGGACGAGGACGTTGACGACCGTCCAGCCGACCTTCTTGCGAGGCGTAACAGTGGTCATTACTTGCGGCCTCCATCGTCGGATCCCGGTGCCGAGGCACCGAACAACTTGATGAACACGAACGCGATGATCGCGACACAGAAGAAGATCAGGATGCTGATTGCGGACCCGAGACCAAGATTGAACGCACCGAACAGGTTGTCGTAACCGAGAATCGACACCGATCCGGTCTCGTTGCTACCTCGGGTGAGCACGTAGATGTTGTCGAAGATCCGGAATGCGTCCAGCGTGCGGAAGAGCACCGCGACGAGAATCGCCGGCTTCATCAACGGGATGGTGATGCGCATCAGCCTGGTCCATCCACCTGCTCCGTCGACCTCGGCCGCCTTGAGCAGATCATCGGGCACCAACGCCAAACCTGCCAGCAGCAGCAACGCCATGAACGGCGTCGTCTTCCACACCTCGGCCAGAACGACGATGGCCAGGGACGGGAACTGCTCGGTGAGCGGAGCACTACCGTCGGGCAACAGATTCGCGAGATATCCCGTACCGGGTGTCCACGCGTAGTACCAGCTGTATGCCGCGGCGACGGTCACGATGCCGTACGGGATGAGCACAACGGTGCGCACCAGTCCGCGGCCGAAGATGGTGCGGTGCATGACCAGAGCCACCGCAAGACCGAGGACGAACTCGATGATCACCGAGATGATCGTGATGCCCGCCGTCACGCTGAACGCCGTCCACCAGTAGCCGTCGGACAGCACCGTCACGTAGTTGGAGATGCCGACGAATTCGCGGTCCTCGGGAAACGCGAGGTTGTATTTCTGCAGGCTCAGCCAGAACGCGTAGACGATCGGATAGCCGGTGACAGCGAGCATCAGGATCGCTGCGGGTGCGACGAGCAACAGCCCCAGGCGACGTTCGGCCTTCTTGCCGTCGGAGATGTTCTTCAGCGCTGCTTGTCTGTCGAGAGCCTTCGGCTGCGGCTCGGCCGTGTGCGCACTCATGGAATCAACCCTTCGGAATTGACGGCCTTGGTGACCAGATCTGCGAGCTTGTCCACGTCGGCTACCGGATCGATGTTCTGGGGCGGGTTGAGCGCATCGGTCAACAGAATCGAAATGCTTTGGTAGGCAGGCGATACGGGCCGCACTGCCGCCGATTCGATGGAACCGAGCACGCCCTCCCATGCGGGATAGACAGCCTGGAAATCGGGATCGTCGTAGAGACTTGCGAGAACCGGCGGTACACCACCGTTGACGGCGTTGTTGCGCTGATTCTGCTCATTGGTCAGGCATGCCACCGCATCCCAGGCCAGATCCTCGTGTTGGGTGGTCTTCGCGACCCCGATGTTGAATCCGCCGATGGTGACCTTCGCGGGCTCACCCGGAATCACCTCCGGATACGGAGCACTACGAAAGACCTCGGCAATGCGCGCATCCTGCTGGTCGGCGGGCACTCCGGACAGGTCCAGGAACGACACCCCACCGGCCTGCGCGTTCTCTTTCAGACCGGGCAACACGAACGGGTAGTTGACCTGGAAGGCCATCCGACCCGCTTCCATCCCGAGCCGGGCAGTTCCCTCGTCGCTCTGCGAGATCGACGGATCGTGGCCGTCGGCCGTGGCCACCCGCTTGATGATCTCGAGTGCCTTCTCGGTGGCCGCGCGATGCTCGGGGGTGTCGTTCAGCGTGACCGTCTTTCCGTCCTCGGCGACGACCGACCCGCCGGCGCTTTCGAGCAACGTGTTGAACCAGACCATGAAGCCCTCGTACTGCTTGGCCTGAACCCCGATCTCCGCGGGCCTGCCCGCCGCGGCGTTGGCCTCGGCCACGTCGATCAACTCATCCCAGGTCTGCGGCGGTGTGCCTCCCGGAACCTCGTCCGGTCGGTACCAGAGCAGCTGCGTGTTGGAGTTGAGAGGAACCGCATAGAGCTGGTCTTTCCATTCCGCAGTGGCGAGGGGGCCTTCCAGGGTGGAGCCGTCGCGCAGTTTCGCGGACAGATCGGCAGGGACGGGCAATGCCCAGCCGGCTTCGGCGAATTCGGCGGTCCACACCACATCGAGTGTCATCAGATCGAGCGTCTGGTCGTTTCCGGCGAGACGCCGCGCGAGCTGGAGCCGCTGATCGTTGGCGCTCTTGGGGAGGGTCCGCTGCTCCACGCGGTATCGACCGTTCGAGGCGTCCGAGCACACCTGTGCCGCAGCGGCGTACTGCTCTGCGCCGTCTGCGGCAGTATAGAAACTGAGAACGGGAATCGAATTGTCCGACGAACCACACGCTGCGAGCAACGGACTCGTCACCAGAGCCGCTGCCGCCAACACCCCTATCCTCGTTGCTTTTCCACGCCTACGACCGCGATGTCTCGGCACTTTTCGCCTCCGTACGTTCAGTTACTCGCGCAGCACTTGTGTCGGCACTGCCGTGCACGAAAGAAACGTAACCGAACTCACTGGAATCGAGGGCGATTTGGGGCTATTCCGTTACCTGTCGGTTGCCTGGCCGTCCAATTGTTGTGATCAGATCGACAGCTTGGCGAGTAGGTCGCGCGCTTTCTCGGCGGTTCGCGGCTCGCAGAGGACGTCGTATCGACCCGCAACCAACTGCATGCTCGACGCGAAATCTCGCTGACCCTTGGTTGCCGCGTACGGAATCGATGCCGAGATCAGCCCGAAGATGATGCCGCCGCCGACACCGATGAGCAGCGCTCCGAAGATGTTCTCGCTGAAGATGCCGAGCACAAGACCGAGGAATACACCCAGCCACGCTCCCGAAACAATGCCTCCGCCAATGACTTTCGGCCACGTGAGGCGGCCGAGAACGCGCTCGACCTGCATCAGGTCGACGCCGACGATCGTGACGTCCTGCACCGAGAACTCTTCGTCGGAGAGATAGTCGACGGCGCGCTGCGCCTCGGCGTAGGTGGGGTACGAACCGATGGGCCACCCGGAAGGCGGCGTCGGCAGTCCCTGCCCCGAGCGGCCGGACTGTGAGAGGGGATTGGTCATATCTCCATTGTGCCCCGAAACGGACAACCGTCACAGCCACTGCAGCGTTTCATTACGCGCGACGCAACGTCAGGACACGGGCGGCGTGAAGGTCGTCGTGCGCGTCATCCCGGCAGCACGACCCTTCGCCGAGACCACGAGCGCCATCTTGCGGCTCGCCTCGTCGATCATCTCGTCGCCGAGCATCACCGCGCCGCGGCCACCGCCCGCCGCGGAGGTATGAAACGCGTACGCGTCGAGAATCATCTCGGCCTTGTCGTAATCGTCCTGTCGGGGCGCGAAGATCTCGTTGGCGGCCTCGATCTGCGTCGGATGCAGCACCCACTTGCCGTCGAAGCCGAGCCCGGCAGTGCGGCCCGCGGCCCGACGGAAAGCGTCGAGATCGCGAATCTGCAGGTAAGGGCCGTCGATCGCTTGAAGTCCATGGGTCCGCGCCGCAAGCAGAATGGTCATCAGGATGTGGTGATAGGCGTCGCCGGTGTCGTACCCCACCGGCTGCTCGCCGACGACGAGGGTGCGCATGTTGACACTTGCCATCAGATCCGCCGGACCGAACACCAGGGTCTGCACTCGCGGGCTTGCGGTCGCGATCTCGTCGATGTTGCGCAGGCTGCGCGCGCTCTCGATCTGCGGCTCGATCCCGATCGCACCGACGTCGAGCCCGTGGGTGCGCTCGAGTTGCGACAGCAACAGATCCAACGCCTGCACGTGTGCCGCACACTCGACCTTCGGCAGCAGGATCGCATCCAGCGCGCGGCCCGCACCCGAGACGACGTCGATGACATCGCCGTACGTCCATTGCGTCGTCCAGTCGTTGACACGAACGACCTTGAGTTGACCGCCCCAGCCGTCGGAGTTCAGGGCATCGACGATGCGCGCGCGGGCCTCCACTTTCGCGATGGGAGCCACGGCGTCTTCGAGATCGAGGAAAATCGCGTCGGCAGGCAGCCCCTTGGCCTTGGCGATCATCTTGTCCGAACTGCCCGGAACGGCCAACACCGATCGCCGAAGGCCCGAAGCACTCACCGCAGCACAACCCCTGTCTGATTCAGACTCTTCCTTGCCGAGCCTCTAACCTTGCCATCATGGCAGCACTGAGCAAGGTATTCGCGGCCAGGCTCGCCGGCCTGGGTGTATTGGGCCCCGACGGCGAATCGATCGGCCGGGTTCGCGACGTGGTGGTCTCGATGCGCGTCGGCAGAGCGCAACCCAGAGTGCTGGGGCTGGTGGTCGAATTGGCCACTCGACGAAGAATTTTCGTGCCGATGCTTCGCGTGACCAGTATCGAGCCCAACTCTGTTCAACTCACCACCGGCAACGTCAGTTTGCGTCGATTCACCCAGCGCGCGAACGAGATCCTGGTGTTCGCTCAGATCCTCGACTCCAAGGTGCGCGTCGATGACCCCGAGCTCGACGAGCTGCACGAGGTCGACTCGGTCGTCGTGGATCTCGGCATCGAGCTGACCCGAACCCGCGACTGGGTGGTCGCGCGCGTGGCGGTCCGCAAGCAACGTCAGCGCCTGGCCCGGCGCGGTGCCATCCACGTGGTGGACTGGCAACACGTACAGGGTCTCACCCAGAACGAGCTCTCGTTGCCCGATCAGGGTGTGGCGCAGCTGCTGATGCAGTTCGAGGATCTACGCGCCGCCGACGTGGCGAACGCGATGCGTGAGCTGCCCGTCAAACGCCGGATGGAAGTGGCGAGGGCACTCGACGACGAGCGCCTCGCCGACGTCGTTCAGGAGCTACCCGACGACGATCAGGTGGAGTTGATGCACTACCTCGGCGTCGATCGCGGTGCCGACGTGCTCGAAGCCATGGATCCCGACGACGCCGCCGACTTGCTGGGCGAGCTACCCGAGACCGAGGCGGAATTGCTTCTGCGACTGATGGATCCGGAGGACTCCGCGCCTGTCCGTCGACTGCTCGAGCACTCCCCCGATACCGCGGGCGGTCTGATGACGCCGGAGCCTGTCGTGCTCAACGCGTCGACGACGGTGGCCGAGGCGCTGGCGCGGGTGCGTAACCCCGATCTGACCCCTGCGCTCGCCTCGCTGGTGTTCGTGGTGCGGCCACCGACTGCGACGCCGACCGGGCCGTACCTCGGCTGCGTTCATCTACAACAATTGCTTCGAGAACCCCCGGCAAGCCTGGTCGGCGGCGTGGTGGACAGCGCGTTGCCGCGGTTGTCCCCGGAGGACAGCCTCACTGCCGTGACGCGATACTTCGCGACGTACAACCTCGTCTGCGGCCCGGTGGTCGACGACGAGGATCACCTGGTCGGGGCAGTGACCGTGGACGACGTCCTCGATCACCTACTGCCCGAGGACTGGCGAGATCAGGAAGTGGCCGGACAGTGAAAGAAACAGCACGCCAGAGAATGGACACCCCGCGCGGATCGCGGATGTTCAATGTCAATCTCGATTTCGATCTCGGCAAGTCGGGTGAGAAGGCAGCCCGATTTCTCGGCACCGGACGCTATCTGGCGATTCAGACCGCCATCGTGGTGGTCTGGATCTTCCTCAATGTCGTCGCCGTCAACCTGCGTTGGGATCCGTATCCCTTCATTCTGCTCAACCTGGCGTTCTCGACCCAGGCCGCATACGCCGCGCCGTTGATCCTGCTGGCGCAGAATCGTCAGGACGACCGCGACCGCGTCTCCCTGGAGGAGGACCGCTCCCGTGCGCAGCAGACGAAGGCGGACACCGAATTCCTCGCACGCGAGCTGGCAGCATTGCGCATCGCCGTCGGTGAAGTCGCCACCCGTGACTATCTGCGCCGCGAACTCGACGACATCAAGGCCCTACTGGAAACGGTGGCGGGTCAGCCCCCGAGCACCCCGAAGAAGGCCCGCAAGAAGGCTGCTGCACGGCTGGCAGAGGACGGGAACTCGGACATCGACGTGCCGTAGTCCGATCGCCGTCCACGGCTGATAACGGCCCGATAACAGAACAGTCTCGAATCAGGTACCCTCGATCCCGGTCATCAGGTCGGGCCCCGGACGAGTCCCGGGGATATCAGGAGGTACAGCTCGCGTGGGTCGTCACAGAAAAGCATCGAATTCCAAGATGCGACGGAATTCGGTGATTGCTCTGGCCGGGCTCGTCCCCGCAGGACTTGTCACCGCAGCTACCAGCGCCGGAGCTGCAGAATACATTCCGTTCGTCAGCGCCAAGACCTCGCCCGCCGCACAGGAATCGAACTCCGTGGTCGAAACTCCGGAACCGATCGCCCAGGATCGTCCGGCGCAGCCGGTGGCCGAGGCCGAGCTTCCGGTACCGGCTCCGGTCCCCGAACCCGCCCCGGCTCCTGAGATCCCGCCCACACCGGAGCTGCCCACCAATCTCGCTGTGAGCCCCATCGCCATCCCCGTCGTCAACGTCGCCGCCTACAAGAACGCGGAACGGATCCTGGCCCAGCAACAACCCGGCTGCGGCATCAGCTGGACCGTCATCGCCGGCATCGGCCGCGTCGAATCCACCCACGCCAACAACGGCAAGGTCGACGACTCGGGTGAACTGCACGAGCCCATCCTCGGGCCCCGCCTGAACGGCACCCTCGCAGGCAACCAGGTGATCCCCGACACCGACGGCGGAGTCCTCGACGGCGACCCCGAATACGATCGCGCAGTCGGACCCATGCAGTTCCTGCCGTCCACGTGGAACCTCTACCACGCCGACGGCAACGGCGACGGCGTCTCGGACCCCCAGAACCTGTACGACGCGGCCCTGGCCACCGGCATGTACCTCTGCGACGGCGGCACCAACATGCGCGATCTCGGATCCACCACGAAAGCGATCCTGCGCTACAACAATTCGATGGCATACGTGGCGAACGTGCTCGCCTGGTCGGCCGGATACGCCACCGGCATCGTTCCGACCTCGGACCAGCTGCCGCGCATTCACTGACCGGCCGGCGCTGCGCTGCCCTGCCGTTCATCGAGCCCCTGCGCACCGCCTAGCATGAAGACATGGCTGTACTGACCGAATCCGACGTTCGGACCGCGCTCACGAAAGTGATCGACCCGGAGATCCGCAAACCCATCACCGATCTCGGGATGGTCAAGAGCATCGATATCTCCGCCGACGGGACCGTCGGCGTCGGCATCTACCTCACCACCTCCGGTTGCCCGATGAAGACCGAGATCAGCGATCGCGTCAAGAACGCCGTCGCCGATGTCGCGGGGGTCGGCACCGTGACGGTCGAACTCGACGTGATGAACGACGAGCAGCGCACCGAACTCCGCAAATCCCTGCGCGGCGATTCCGCAGAACCGATCATCCCGTTCGCGCAACCCGGATCCCTGACGCGCGTTTACGCGGTGGCGTCTGGCAAGGGCGGCGTCGGAAAATCCAGCGTCACCGTCAATCTTGCCGCCTCACTGACCGCTCGCGGGTTGTCGGTGGGAGTTCTCGACGCGGACATCTACGGCCATTCCGTGCCGCGCATGCTCGGCAACGACGCACGGCCGACCCAGGTCGAGAAGATGATCATGCCGCCGCAGGCGCACGGGGTGAAGTTCATCTCGATTGCCCAGTTCACCCAGGGCAATACCCCGGTGGTGTGGCGTGGACCGATGCTGCACCGCGCCCTGCAACAATTCCTCGCCGACGTCTTCTGGGGCGATCTCGACGTACTGCTGCTCGACCTGCCGCCCGGCACCGGCGATGTGGCGATCTCTGTCGCTCAGCTCATTCCGAGCGCCGAGATTCTCGTGGTCACCACGCCGCAACAGGCCGCGGCCGAGGTGGCCGAGCGAGCGGGAGCCATTGCCCTGCAGACGCGTCAGCGCGTGGCGGGCGTGGTGGAGAACATGTCGTGGCTCGAACTGCCGGACGGCACCCGCATGGACATCTTCGGATCCGGTGGTGGCCAGGACGTATCGGACCGACTGAGCAAGGCCGTCGGAGCCGACGTTCCACTGCTGGGGCAGATTCCCCTCGACACCGCCGTCCGCGAGGGCGGCGACGCGGGCACCCCGATCGTGTTGAGCAACCCGGAATCGCCCGCGGCACAAGCTCTGGAAGCGGTGGCGGCCAAGTTGGCGGTACGCGAGCGGGGCCTGGTGGGTATGTCGCTGGGAATCGACTCGGCCCGCACGCTCTAGAGCCCGACTGTTCACCCGACGACGCCGTCGAGCACAGGTTGCCCCAGTGCGCTCCCCCGCCCGCCTGCGCTCCCCCGCCCGGGTCAATGGACCATTGCACTGCTCAGACGTATGTGCACCGCTCCCCGGAAGTTGGACTGAGTAATTCAGTTCCGACTACCGGGGAGTTTTGTATGCGTGCACGAAGTTCACTTACCGAGGATCAGCGGGTCGCGGCGGTAGCGTTGTTCGAGGATGGTGTG
>NZ_JBMIRQ010000125.1:0-8982 GCF_049195265.1 Rhodococcus sp. MALMAid1271
GTCGTTGAACGTTCCTTCGCTCTGGCCAAGCAATGGCGAGCGCTGGCCACCCGCTACGACAAACTCGCGATCACCTACCGCGCCGCCGTCACCCTCTGCGCAATTCTCACCTGGCTACGCCGATTGGGAGACACGCCCTAGGGGGTTCTCTCCTATAAGCGGGCTCTCCTGTACGGCCCCCGGCTCCCTCCCGCACCTACTCGACGCCCCTTCCGGCTGGGGAAGGCTGCCGCTCCCAGCCCTACAGGATCCCGGGGCCGTCGAGGGCAGCCCACAGGACACCGGCCAGGACGCCCAGCGCCAGGCTCGCGGTCGCGGCGACCGCGGCCGTGACGGCCGGCCAGGCGGCCATCCCGCCGCGTCCGGGGAACTCGGCGGCTTGGGAGTCGGGTCGGGCGAAGACGGGGGCGAACCAGCGCAGGTAGTAGAAGAGGCTGATCACGCTGTTGACCACCACCACCAGAGCCAGCCACCCGTGACCGCCGTCCCAGGCGGCGGTGGCGGTGGTCAGTTTGCCCACGAAGATCGCCAGGGGCGGGGTGCCCACCAGCCCCAGCAGCGCCACCAGCACGGTCAGTCCCAACCCTGGGCGGGAGCGGGCCAGCCCGCGGTATTCGGCGAGCGTCCGGTGCTCGGGCAGGGCAGCGGTCACGGCAAAGGCGGCGACGTTGGTCACGGCGTAGGCGGCCAGGTAGAACAACAGCGAGGGCAGGGCCAGGTCGCTGCGCCCGGCTGCGGCCACGGGCACCAGCAGGAACCCCACCTGCGCCACGGTCGACCAGCCCAGTAGCCGGCGGGGATCGGTCTGCCAGTAGGCGGCCAGGTTGCCCAGGAACATCGAGGCGGTGGCCAGTAGGGCGGCGACGAGCAACCAGGAGTGCTCTTCGGCGGAGACTGTGGCCACCAACCGGTACACGGCCACCAGCGCGCCCACCTTGGGCACGGTGGTCAGGAACGTGGCGGCGGTGACCCCGGAGCCCTGGGCGGCGTCGGGCACCCAGAAGTGCATCGGCACCCCGCCGGCCTTGAACAGCAGCCCGGCCAGCACCCCCAGGATGCCTGTCCCCACGGCGGCGTCCGGTGCGGTGGGCAACGCCTCCCGGAGCAGGGCGTAGTCGGTGCCTCCGGCCAGGGCATAGAGCACGGTGACGCCCAGCATCAACAGGATCCCGGACAGCGCCCCCATGAGGTAGGTCTTGACCGCCGCCTCGGCGCCCAAGCGGCCGCCGGTGAGTCCGATGATCCCGTACAGCGGGATGCTGGCCAGCAGGAATCCCACGATCAGCACCAACAGGTCGGTGATCCCGGCCAGGACCATCACCCCGGCGGTGGCGAAGAGCAGCAGGGCGTAGGTGTCGGATTCGCGCGGGGAGTCCTTGAGCTCCCCGGAGGCCACCCCCAGGATCAGCAGGGTGGCCAGGGTGGCTATCACCCGTGCGGCGCCGGTGGCGGTGTCCACGGCAAAGGTACCCGCAAAGGCGCTTTGCGCAGGCCCGGCCATAGCCACCGCGGCGGCGGTCGCGGCGCCCAGTAGCGCCAGGGCGGCCGCGGCGCGGGCGATCCACTGGCGCTGCCGGGGGAGGAACGATCCGCCCAGTAGCACCGCCAATCCGCCGGTAAAGACGATGATCTCGGGCAGCAGCAGCCCGGGGCTCATCTGCATGGAGGCGTCCACGGGTTACCGTCCCACCAGTTCCACGAGGGCGGCCGAGCTCGGCTCGATCACCCCGAGCAGCACCAGCGGCAGCACTCCGATCAGCACGGACAGCGCCAGCAGAGGGCCGGCCGACCACAGCTCGTGCGCCCGCAGGTCCGCGAACCCGGGGGAGCGCCCGGCGGCGGGCCCGGTGAAGACCCGCTGCAGGGCCCGCAGGAACAGGGCGGCGGTGATCACGATGCCCACTAGCGCCACTGCGGTCACCGGGGCCACGGCCACGCTGCCGGCGAAGATCTGGAACTCGGCTATGAACCCGGAGAACCCGGGCAGGCCCAGGGAGGCAAAGGCGCCGATCGCGAACAGCGCCGCGTACCGCGGGGCGGGGCCGGCCAGCCCGCCATAGGAACCCAGGTCGTAGGTCCCGGCCCGGCTCTGCATGACCCCGGCCAGCAAGAACAGGGCGGCGGTGATCAGTCCGTGGCTGACCATCTGCACCATCGCGCCGGTGACCGCCACGGACCGGGCCTGCTCGGCACCCTCCACCAGCAGCCCGGCCGCACCCAGGGCCAGGACGATGTAGCCCATGTGGTTGACGGAGGTGTAGGCGATCATCCGCTTGAGGTCGGTCTGGGCAAGCGCCACCAGTGCGCCGTAGAGCACGGAGACGATTCCCACGGCCACGATCACCCAGGCCCACGCCCGCCAGACCTCGGGCAGCATCGGCATGGCGATCCGCACGAAGCCGTACGCGCCCATCTTCAGCAACACCCCCGCCAGGACGGCCGAGCCGGCGGCCGGGGCGTCGGTGTGGGCCGGGGGAAGCCAGGTGTGGAACGGCACGGTGGGGGTCTTGACGGCCAAGCCCACCAGGATCGCCGCCAGCACCAGCCCCCCGGCGAGCGGCTCACCGGCCAGCGGGGGTGCGGCGACCAGCTCGGGGATGTCAAAGGTGTGGGGCGCCGAGAACACATACAGCCCGATGAAACCCAGCAGCAGGGCCAGCGACCCCAGGAACGTGTAGAGGAAGAACTTCAGCGCCGACCGGGCCGCATTGCCGTGGCCCCACCCGGCGATGATGAAGTACATTCCCACGATCGACAGGTCAAAAAAGACGAAGAACAGGATCAGGTCGGCTGAAACGAACACGCCGAGGCTCATGCTCTGCAGGAACAAAAATAGCGCCGCCTGCACGCGCGGCCGGTCCGAATCCCGCAGGCAGTACACAGCGCACGCCAAGAACACCACGACCGTCATCGCCACCAGCGGCAGGGACAGCCCGTCGATGCCCACGTGGTAACTGCTGCCCACCCCCGGGATCCACGGCACCTGCTCCTCGAACGCCAGCCCGTTCGGTCCCGGGTCCTTGTAGCCGGCCCACACCACGGCAACCAGCAGCACTTCCAGCACGCTCACCGCGATCCACGCCCATCGCGCGGCCGCCGGCCCGATCGCCGGCACCGCGGCCAGGACGGCGGCGGCGGCCAAGGGGAGAAAGACGATCAGACTGAGCATGCTCATCCCATCACTGCGTAGACGGTCCAGGCCACCACGGCCACGGTGAGCACCGCGACGGCCTGCAGGAGGTACTGGTGGACGGCCCCGGTCTGCGGGGTGCGGGCCAGGTGCCCGAGTCGGCGAACCCAACCGGCCAGGCCCTCGACGGCGCCGTCGACCACGGCGTCATCGAGGCGGGCCGCGCCCTGCCCGGCCGTATGGGCGGCCCGTGCGGCTGCTCCGACTCCGGCGTCGAGGACCTCGTCGTCGAACCGCGCCACGGACCGTGCCAGCATCGGGACGGCCCCGGCCACGGAGGTCACGGCGCGGTCCAGGACCGCGTCGTCGAACCGGGCCAGGAGGTGCGCCAACCGCATGACGGGAACGACGACGACAACGTGCGCAGCAGCCTCCAGCCCCAGCCACCGCTCGGCCCACCCGAGTTCCGGGGCGCGTAGACGTCGCATCAGCAGCACCACGGCCAGGGCGATGGCGGCCGAGACCACGAGCTCGAGCGCCGTCACCTCGCCGTGCCCGCCCATCGCCTGGGCGAGGGCGCCGCTGAGCGGGGGCAGCGCCAACACCGACAGCCCGGCCGCCCCCGCGGCCAGCACGACCAGCGGGGCCTGCTCGAGCGCCCCCACCTGCCCGGTGCCGAGCTCTTGCGTTGCGCCGACCTCCCGCCCGGCGGTGGGCTCCTCGACCCGGGCCTGGGCCCCGCGGTGCCAGATCGTCCATAGGACCTTGCCGGAGTAGGCCGCCGACAGGGCCGCCGCCACCAGTCCTGTGGCGTAGAGCCAGGCCGAGGTCTCCAGGGCCCCAGCCAGCACCGCGTCTTTGGTCGCCCACAGGGACAGCGGCGCGATCCCGGTCAGGGCCAGGGCTCCCACGGTCGCGGTCACGCCCACCACCGGCCATCGGCGGCCCGCCCCGCGCAGTTCCGTGAGCTTCTCGGTGCCCAACGCGGTGAGCCACGCCCCGGCAGCGAGGAACAGCAGTGCCTTGGTGGAGGCATGGGCCACCAGTTGGGCGGCACCTCCGCTCACCGCGCCCACTCCGGCGGCCAGCACCACAAATCCCATCTGCGCCACAGTGGACGCCGCCAGCAACTGTTTGAGATCCCGTTGGGCCAACGCCACGATCCCCATCGCCACCGCGGTCAGTAGCCCGATCCACGCGGCGGCCGGGCCCGCCCACCCGGTGGAGGCGAGCAGCGGCTCCACGCGCAGCAGCAGGTAACCGCCCATTGCCACCATCGCCGCCGAGTGCAGCAGTGCGCTGACCGGACTGGGGCCCTTCATCGCGCCGGAGAGCCAGAACGAGAACGGCAGCTGCGCGGCCTTGCCCAGTGCCGCCACCAGGATCCCGGCCGCCACCACGTGCCGCCACGGGCTCTCCGCCGCCGGCAACTCGGACAGGCCCATACCGGCGCCGCCGGCCAAGGCAGCGCCGGCGGCCAGGTAGAGACCCAGGTCGGCGGTACGGGTGGTGAGGAAGGCCGTGAGCCCGGCCGAGACGCGGTCGGTGTCCCGCCACCAGAACCCGATCAACGCGTACGAGGTCGCGCCCATCAACTCCCAGGCAAACAGCAGCGCCGGCAGGCTGGCGGCCGAGGCCGTGATCAGGGCCGCGGCGGCGAAGAGCAGCATCAGCCCGTGGAAGCGGGGCCGGGCCGCCCGGATGTTGCCGGCCGCAAAAACCAGCACCAAAAGGGTCACCACTGCGACCATCGGCAGGGTCAGCGCCGCCAGGGCGTCGACCTCCAATGCCACGTCGACGCCGGCGATGAACGGGAACGCCACCGCAGGCCGCGCAACGGCGACGACAGCCGCCAGCAGCGCGGTCACGGCAGCGGTCGATACCGCGATCGGGGCCGCAACCCGCTCCGCCCGGGTCAGCGCGAGCACCGCACCCACGGCAGCCGGGAGCACCACCAGGGTCAGCAGCAAGGTCTGGTCGGCGGTCATCCGGAGAGATCCTCGGCCATGTCGGTCATGTCGGTCTGCCGCTTGCGGTGCAACAGCGTCGCCACGGCAAAGCCCATGGCCATCTCCACGGTCATGGCCGCCAGCACCACCAGCAGCAGCACCTGCCCGGAGGGGCCCGGGGCCAGGAACCACCAGAACCCCGCGGCGGCCAGGAGCACCCCGTTGATCATCAACTCCAGGCCCATCATCACCATCACCACCACCTGCTGGGACAGGGCCCCGTAGAGCCCGACGGCGAACAGGGCGGCGGCCACCACCAGAACGGCCTCCAGGGTCATCGACCCACACCTCCCGGCTGGGGGTCGTCGGCCGGGCGGCGCCGCAGATCGTCGCCGAGCCGGTCGTAGCGGGTGCGCCCGGCGGCCAGGACGATCCCGGCCACGATGGTGGCCACCATGACCGCGCCCACCACGGCCATCACCAACATCTTTTCGCCCATGATCTCCAGGCCCAGCGCGTTGGTGAGGTCCTCGGGTGGGGCGCCACGTCGCTCGGGCCACGGGATCAGCAGCGCCCCGGCGGCCAGCAGCACAAAGACCCCGACCGAGGTGCCGATCGCGGTCTTCTTCCCGTGGGTCATGTCCATCGGCATCAGCGCCGGGTTCATGCCCATGAACATCACCATGTAGACCGCCATCACCGCCATCTCCATGACCATCATCAGAATCGTGATGATGCCCAGGTAGCTCTGACCCAGCAGCAAAATCATCACCCCCACGGCGATGAACGATGCCGCCAGCGCGTAGGTGGCCCGGGCCATCGAGTCCACCACGAACACGGCCGTCCCCGCGGTCACCGCCACCACAGCGAGTACCCAGAACACGATCCCGACCAGCACGGCTCAGCCCTTCCAGACCACGACGAGGGACACAAGCAGATCCTGGGCCACGACGGCCGGGAGCAAGACAGTCCAGCCGATCTCCATGAACCGATCCGGTCGCAGCAGCGGAAGTTTGCGCCGCGCCCACACCAGAACCGTCAGCACCAGCGCTGTCTTGACCAGCACCCACGCCCAGTCGGGCAGGACGGGCCCGGCACCACCGCCGAGGAAGAGCGGCACCGAGAACGCCGCCCCGGCGGTGAGGAACAGGTAGCGCCCGGCCTGCAGGACCAGCCGATCGACCCCCGAGAGTTCGGCCGTCACCCCGCCGACGATGTCCGCGGACAGGGCCGGGGCGAATGGACCCCATACAGAGAAGCCGGTCACGCCGATCAGGAAGACCAGGAACGCCACCGGCATCCACACCACAAACCACACGCCGTCCTGCGCGGCCGCGACGTCGCCCACCGCCAGACTGCCGGCGGCGATCGCCGGGGCCACCAATGCGAACATCAGCGGCAGCTCATAGGCCAGCCCGTGCGCGAGGAAGCGGTAACCGCCCACCAGACCGTGGATGGAGTTGGCGCCCCACCCCGCCAGCCAGACCAGGGCCCACACCATGACGTCGACGGCGTTGAACCACACGACTCCCACGTCGAGGTCCGCCAGTGTCCAGCGGCCCAGCGGGATCACGGCGATCATCAGGAACGCCCCGACCAGCATGCCCGCGCCGCCGATCCGCCACAGCAGGGTGTCCGCGGCGACCGTCGTGCGGCGACGCTGCCGCAACAGACGGGCCGCACGGGCCAGGGGAGTGGGCCCGCCACGACCGCCGCCCCGCGCCGGCGACGAGAGCACCCCGTCCAGCGCCACCGCGAACAACGCCAGCCCACACAGGATCACCCCGGCCAGCACGGCCCACCCACCGGACACGGTCGTCACCACGGTCTCAGACATGCCCCACCTCCCGGACGGCAGGATGCGAGCCCAGATCAAGGCTCGCCACCGCCAAGCGCACAGTGCCCAGCTCCAAACCGGTCACCAGGTCCGGCACCACCGCCCACGGCACAGTTAGTTTGTCCGCAGATTCCTGCGCTGAGCCGCCATCCGCCCGGTCCGGCGTTGCGCCGCCGACCTCGACGCGGATCCGTTCCAGTTGGGCCAGCAACCGGTCGTGGGCATCCCCGAGGCAGTGCCCCGGCAAGCCGTGGCGCTCCAGATCGGCCGGGCCGAGCGGCAGCACGCCCCGCAATGACCAGCGCAGCAGCCGCGACCTGCGAACCTTCCGGTGCAGACGCTCGACGGCGTCACGGGCGGCACCGGGATCGCCCGTCAGAATCCCGTCCCGGGCACGGCGGGCGCAGTCCGCCAGGTCTTCGGCACCGGCCAGTGCCAGCAGTGCCATGACCTGATCACATTGGGTCACCGTGGCAGACGCGTGGTCCGTGGGCCGACCGGGTGCTCCGGCCCTGTGCTCCGTCGCGTCGATCACCGAGGCGGTGGCGTCGACGACAACGTCCCCCTGTAGCGAGCAGTGCAGCACGAGCCCGGCCGGCCAGAACGGCAATACCGGACCGAGCGGCAGATGGAGAACATCCATCTCCAGGCCGTCGCGGTCCTCCCCGCCTTCGGCCAAGGGAATCCCGGCGGGAGCCATGTCCATATCCCCGTGGCCTTCATGGCCCTCGTGGCCACCATGCCCGCCATGGCCTTCATGGCCCTCGTGCCCGCCGTGGTCTGCGTGGCCCTCGTGGCCACCATGCCCGCCATGGTCTTCGTGGCCCTCGTGCGCCTGGCGATCCGCGTGCTCTTCGTGGTCCGAGTGTCCACCGTGGCCCTGGTGTTCCTCGTGTCCTTCGTGGCCCACGTGCCCTTCGTGCCCTTCGCCATCAGCATTGTTCGCGTGATCGGACATCGAGGGCTCCTGCGCCCGTTCGCGGGCGTCGGTCCGGTGATGGGAAGTGTCGAGCAGGAGCGCAGTGGCATTGTCGAGGGCGGGAACCACCGCTCCGGGCGAGGCGATGCCGATGCGCACCCGAGGGCCGGGCATCTGCTCCCAGAGGCGGTTCGCCAGATCCGACAGCTCAGGACCCGGCGCACCACACACGACGAGCACGTCCCCCTGAGCCGGACTACTGGCTATCCGCCACCCGCGACGGAGTAGCTGTTGCTCAAGCTCCATCCGAGTCGCCCACTGGCCCGGGGCCTCGACGACGAGCACCCGGGTGGCCTGGACGGCGAGGCGGGCGAGAAACGGGCTCAAGCCCATCGGAATGCGCCTTCTCGCCGTGCCCAGGCCACGGCGACTAGCAGGGCACCAAGGAACAGGAACATCTCCACCACCGCAGAGAGCCCCTTCTCGATCACCACCACGGCCCACGGGTACATAAAGAGCATCTCGACGTCGAAGGCCAGAAACACGATCGAGGCGAGGTACCAGCGTGCGTGGAACCGCGACAGGGCGTGCTCCTGCGGTGCCCACCCGGATTGGGCCGGCAGGACTGTCAACGGGTCGGAGGTAATGCTGGCCACGCGGTGGAGTGCATAGAAGAGAGCAACGACAGACAGCGCCACCAGAGCCACGGACACGATCCCTGAGGACATGACGGTCTCTCCCCTTTCTCGCGGTCGAACATCGAGGCCGGTCGCTGAGCGATGGGAGTCACCTTAACGGATTACCGCGATCGATAATCTCGTTCCAGCTCGGCGGTCAGCCGTGACCGGGGCCGGCTCCGCAGAGCAGGAACACCCGCGTGTGGGTCCGACTGATGCGAAATCTCTGGAACCGGTTGGGCTCGACTGGGGGCGGGGTTGTCGTCGAAAGAAAGCGCACACCTCCGCGCGTCGCTGGCTACTCATCGAAGAACTGTCCACATTCCTTGACTAGGGCGTGTCTCCCATAGCTGAGCGGTGACCCGCGAGACCGTGGCCGTATGGGACAGACGAAGTCACGATTTCGCCAGTTCACCGACGAGCAGTGGGAGCGGATAGAGCCCCTGCTGCCCTCCAATGAAGGGCGGCAG